>NZ_JCAFUN010000013.1:0-192802 GCF_059371375.1 Stenotrophomonas sp. YJH_SMC_64
AACCAACTGTTCGGGCGGTTCAGGGAGAATCCGGCGTGGGGACCCAAGCTACTTCTCGGTCGCAAGACCTGGATCCACACGGTCGCCCACGCCGGGCTCTCGGCACCCAAGGTGCCAGATTGGCAAGAGATAAGATCCACGTCACGCGTGGATGCTTTTGCCGTTGAACTTGACTTCCAGTCCGCCTTGAGCGAGCCGAGCATCGCAGGGGAATCAGGGGCGGAGAGGCGCCGGTGTTTGAGCGCAGCGAGTTCGGCGCCGCCCCCTGATTCACCGAGAAGCGCAGGGTACCGGCGCGTAGCGACGGCTCGCGACCGGCGGAGCGTTTCTTTGGTTACTTTCTTTGCGCGCAAAGAAAGTGACACCCCTCCGCGGTCGCGGAAATGATCCTAGGCATCGCCTGGCGCCACCAATGCGTGCGCGCGCAAAACAAAAACGCCCGGCGCGAGGCCAGGCGTTCCTGCACTGCTTTACAAGTGAAAGCTCACGCCACCGTCGACGCCCGCAGCGCGGCGATGCGCTCTTCCAGCGGCGGATGGCTCATGAACAGCTTCTTCGCCGTCGAACCAGCAATACCGAAAGCGGCAATCTGGGTCGGCAGCGTGCTCTGGCCGTGGTTCAGCTGCAGCCGCTCCAACGCGGCGATCATCTTCTGGCGGCCGGCCAGCGAGGCACCGCCGGCGTCGGCGCGGAACTCGCGGTGGCGCGAGAACCACATCGAGATCATGGTGGCGAACAGGCCGAACACCATCTCCAGCACGAACACGATGATGTAATAGGCGAAGCCACGGCCGCCGCCTTCGCGGTTACCCGACAGCGCGCTGTCGATGATGCCGCCGACCACGCGGGCCAGCACGATCACGAAGGTGTTCAGCACGCCCTGCAGCAGCGCCATGGTGATCATGTCACCGTTGGCGACGTGGGCGATCTCGTGGCCCAGCACCGCTTCGGCCTCGTCTTCGCTCATGTTGTGCAGCAGGCCGGTGGACACCGCCACCAGCGCGTTGTTGCGGTTGGCGCCAGTGGCGAAGGCGTTGATCTCCGGGCCTTCGTACACCGCTACTTCGGGCATGCCGATACCGGCCGCCTTGGCCTGGCGCTCGACGGTGGCCAGCAGCCAGCGCTCGGTCTGGTTGCGCGGCTCGGTGATCACCACCGCACCGGTGGAGCGCTTGGCCATCCACTTGGAGAGCAGCAGCGAGATGAAGGAGCCACCGAAGCCGAAGATCGCGGCCATGACCAGCAGGCCGCTCATCTGGCTTGGATTGACCCCGAGCAACGACATCACGATGCTGGCGAGAATCAGGACCGCGAAGTTGGTCGCCAGGAACAGGGCAATGCGGGTAAACATGGGAAAATCCGGCTCGGAAGGGGTCGATACCGGTCAATTTGCGGTGTGGTCAGCTTGAATTCAAGCGCCAACCTGACCGACGATTCAGCCAGCATGACCTCCCCTATTCCCTGCGGTCGTTTCGCGCCCTCGCCGACCGGCCTGCTCCATCCCGGATCCCTGCTCGCCGCCTTCGGCAGCTGGCTGCTCGCGCGACATAACGGCGGCCTGTGGCGGCTGCGCATCGAAGACGTCGATCCACCACGCACCGTGCCCGGCGCCGCCGAGTCACAGCTGCGGGCGCTGGCAGCGTTCGGCCTGGTCCACGATGGCCCGATCCTCTGGCAGAGCACCCGCGGCGAGGCCTACCAGGCCGCGCTGGACGTGCTGCTGGCCAGCGACCAGGCCTTTGTCTGCCACTGCAGCCGCAGCGACCTGGCCGCCAACGGCGGCATCCACCATCGTTGCATCGCCCGGCAACCTCGACCGGACCCTGCCGTCCGCTTCCGCGTGCCACCGGGCAGCATCGTGCACTTCGACGATGGCCTGCGCGGCCCGCAGCAGCAGGACGTGCACGCCGAAGTCGGCGACTTCGTGCTGCGCCGCGCCGATGGCTGCTGGGCCTACCAGTTGGCGGTGGTGGTCGATGACGCCGTACAAGGAGTGACCGAAGTGGTGCGCGGCGCCGACCTGCTCGACTCCACCGCGCGGCAGATCCTGCTGCAGCAGGCATTGGGGCTGGCGGTGCCGCGCTACTGGCACCTGCCGCTGCTGCTGGATGCGCCGGGCCACAAACTGTCCAAGTCGCTGGCGGCGCTGCCGGTGGACAGTTCGCACCCGCTGCCCGTGCTGCGCCAGCTCTGGAAGCTGCTCGGCCAGGCACCTGGGGCGCTGGAACCTGCGCACGACCTGGATACGCTGCTGGCCACCGCTCGGCAGGCCTTCGACCCGGCACGACTGCCGCGGACCGACATCCTGTTGCCAGCCGGCGCACTTTCCGCGCCGATGTTGCAGAATCCCCCTTCCCCCACCCGACACCCGGACAACACTCCATGACATCTCGCGTCGCACTGGTCACCGGCGGAACCGGCGGCATCGGCACCGCCATCTGCCAACGCCTGGCCGACCAGGGCCACCGGGTCGCCACCAACTACCGCGACGAGGCCAAGGCCCGCGCCTGGCAGCAGGCAATGACCGAACGCGGCTACAGCGTGTCGATCTTCCCGGGCGATGTCTCCGATCCAGGCAGCGCCGAAGCGCTGGTGCGCGCCGTCGAGGCCGAGCTGGGCCCGGTCGAGATCCTGGTCAACAACGCGGGCATCACCCGCGACACCACGTTCCATCGCATGCGCGCGGACCAGTGGCACGATGTGATCAACACCAACCTCAATTCGGTGTTCAACGTCACCCGCCCGGTCATCGAGGGCATGCGCCGCCGCGGCTGGGGCCGGGTCATCCAGATCAGTTCGATCAACGGCCTGAAGGGCCAGTACGGCCAGGCCAACTACGCGGCGGCCAAGGCCGGCATGCACGGCTTCACCATCTCGCTGGCACGCGAGAACGCCGGCTTCGGCATCACCGTCAACACCATTTCGCCCGGATACGTGGCCACCGACATGGTGATGGCGGTGCCGGAGGAAGTGCGCGCCAAGATCGTCGCCGACATTCCCACCGGGCGCCTCGGCAAGCCGGAGGAAATCGCTTACGGCGTGTCCTTCCTGGTGGCGGAGGAAGCCTCGTGGATCACCGGCAGCAACCTGGACATCAATGGCGGCCACCATATGGGTTGGTAAGCCGCGCCGGCGGCCGCGGCGGCCTCGGCGGCGCACACCCGCCGCCCCTGCCGATGGTCATGCTGCGCAGCACGCAAACCCTTGTTGCGCAACATGATCCCCTGTGAAAGCCAAGCCTGGCGGGGGCTGAGGCGGTTGCAACGGCTGCTGCACTGCGCCATGCTTCGCATCTACTGTGACGAGTGACCGCTTCAATGGCTGCGACCCGCATCATCAAGAAGTATCCGAACCGCCGTCTCTACGACACCGAGATCTCCAGCTACATCACCATCGAGGACGTGCGCCAGCTGATCCTGGACGGTGAAGACTTCGAAGTCCGTGACGCCAAGAGCGGCGACGACCTCACCCGTTCGGTCCTGCTGCAGATCATCGCCGACCAGGAACAGGACGGCGAACCGATGCTGTCCACCCAGCTGCTGAGCCAGCTGATCCGCTTCTACGGCGATTCCCTGCAGGGCTTCATGGGCAACTACCTGGAGCGCAGCATGCAGGTCTTCCTCGACCAGCAGCAGCAGTTCCGCCAGCAGATGGGCAACCTGCTGGGCCAGACCCCGTGGGCGATGATGAACCAGCTGACTGAGCGCAACCTGGAGCTGTGGCAGGAATTCCAGCGCAGCATGGGCACCGGTTTCGGTGGTCCGCGACCGGGTGGCACCGGTACCGGCACCGGCAACAAGCCCAACGAACCCGGTACCGGCACCGGCGGCAAGACCCGCCGCTGAGCCGATGTACCGGCGGATACGAAAACGGCGCGCCCAATGGCGCGCCGCCTTGTTTTGTGCCCCGGGGGAGCATCAACGTTTCGCTTTGCACCCCGTGCATACGCGTTCGACCTTGTAGCCCTTCGCCTTCAGCTTCTCGACCACGCCGTCACCGCCCAGAAGGTGCAGCGTACCGACCACCACCAGCGTGCCACCCTGCCCGGCCTGCAGGTACGGCAGCAGCTTCGGTACCCACGCATCGTTGCGCCCGGTGTTGATGCGCTGGTAAAGCTGCGGGTACTGCTGGCGCATTTCCGCGGCCATCTTCGTCCACAACACGCGCTCATCGCCTCGCCGCCAGGCATCATGCAGCTGGCGCGCCTGCTCATCGCCCTTGCCCGCCTGATCCAGCGCCTCGGACAGCATCTGTCGCTGCTCCTGCACGGTCATGCCGTCGAGCATGCCGATCTGGGTATCGATGTCTTCCAACCCAGCGGTCCTGCGGCCGGTCTTCTGCGCGCGCTCCATGAAATGACGGTCCAGGCCCCACGCCGGGTCCAGGCCCATCTTCTGCATCTGCCCGACCGAAATGCTCAGGCCGACGAACCAGGGCTTCATGCCCTGCATCTGTGCCAACGGAAGCTTGTTCTCGGATGCGAACGCCTGCAGCTTCTGCCAGGTGGCCGCGTCGAGATCGCGCTTGAGCTCGCTGCCATCGGTGCGCACGGCAGCCTGCACCATGCGGCTGGCCAGCTGCGGCGACTGCATGTCCTCCGGTGACAGTTCGAACACGACCCGCTGCGAGGCCTCGAAGGCCTGCTCGACATCGGGCGACAGCGGGTAGTCCTGCGGTTTCAACAGGTGGAATGATCCAAGCAGGTATACGCGTGAATCACCCGGGCCGGTCACCTTCCACAGCAGCGGCACCGGCGGCTTGGCCGCCGCCGTGGCCGCGGCGTCGGTGGCCGGTGCATTGCGCGCCAGTGCCAGCGGTGCGATTGCAAACGCTGCCATCAGCAGCGTTGCACGGAACAGTCCCTTCAACGGCATCTCAGCCCTCTCCTTCAGACAGGTGGTAGGCCTTCTCGCCCGCTTCCATGCGCAGGTCCAGCCGGTTTTCCGGCGGCGCCAGCGGGCACGTGGCATACGCGGTGAATGCACACGGCGGGTTGTAGGCATGATTGAAATCGATGCGTAGCGTGCCGTCGGCTGCCGGCGCATCGGTATCCAGGTAGCGCCCGGCCGGATAACTGCCGCGGCCACTGGTGCGGTCGGCAAAGATCAGGAACAGCGGCTGCCCGGTGGCTCCGATCGCCTCCAGCCGCCATGTGCGGCCGTCGCGTTCGAATTCGACCGCGCCCGCATTGGGCATCTCGGTGGTCAGGCCGGTGATGTCGACAATGGGCAGGGTCTTGCCCACCGGATGCGGGATGAAGCGTGCCTGCACCTGCCAGTCCGGGCCACCCGGCCAGTACTCCAGGCCGGCGAAATCACGGCGCGCCGGCGCATCGGCATGCTTGACCCGCAGCGCATCGCGCGGCCCGCGCCGGATGATGCTGAGCTGGCCCTTGCCACCGTCGAAGGCCAACAGGGTTGGCTGCGGATCCTTGTCGGTGTCGATGCGGATGCGGCCGCGCACCGGCTGGCCATCATGGCTGACATCCACACCGGCTTCGGGCGTGAACCACCACTGGCTGCCCTCGCGACGCAGCAGGCCCAGCTTGTCCGGGCCAACCGTCAGGCGGATGCCGTTGGTGGCACCACTGCCGACGAAGTGTGATTTGTTCTGCAGCCAGTGCAGGCCGACCAGGGCCGTCCAGCCATCGGGCCGGGTCAGGTCCTGGTAGCGGGCCACCCGCCATTGCTGCTGCGCGGCCGCATAGGCCGGATCTTCGGTAACCTTCGGCGCCGGCGGTGTTGCCGGACTGCACGCGGCCAACAGCAAGGCGGCCAGCAGGCCGCCCATTCCCCGATAACGCATCGATGCTCCCCTCAACGTCCGCGCAGGAACCAGCGGTCGATCTCCGCCAGCGAAAAACGGGCCCAGGTCGGCCGGCCGTGGTTGCACTGGCCAGACCGTTCGGTGATTTCCATGTCGCGCAGCAGCGCGTTCATTTCCGGCACGGTCAGGCGCCGGTTGGCACGCACCGCACCGTGACAGGCCATGGTCGACAGCAGTTCGTCACGTGCGCTGGCCACGCGGCGGCTCTGGCCGTGCTCGCGCAGGTCGGTCAGCACATCGCGCAGCAGCCCCTCCGGTTCGGCATGCGCCAACAGCGCTGGAATACTGCGCACGTGCAGCGATCCGGGGCCGGCACGGGTCACCTCGAAGCCGAGCGCCGCCAACGTTTCGGCTTCACTTTCGGCGGTGTCGGCTTCGCGCTCGCCCACGGCGAGTGTGATCGGCACCAGCAGCGGCTGCGACTGCAGGCCGATACCATCGTGCGCGTTCTTCAGGCGCTCGTAGCCGATGCGCTCGTGCGCGGCATGCATGTCGACCACGATCAGGCCTTCTGCGTTCTCGGCCAGGATGTAGATGCCGTGCAGTTGCGCGATCGCGTAGCCCAGCGGCGGTACGCCGGCGTCGGCACTGGTCACCGGCAGTCCGTTCTCGGTCGGCATCGGCGGCAGCGCAGCACCGCGTTCGGCACCGGCCGGTGCGGCATACAGCGCGGCATAGGCCGCCGGTGCATCGGCCACCTGCAGCCCAAGGGGCTGCTGCGGGCGCCAGCCGGAAAAACCACCACCACCGCTGCCCGAGCCGGCACCGGGCGCAGGCCCACGCACCAGCCCGAAACCCGATGCGCCCGCGCTCGATGCCATCGGTACAGCAGCGGCGTCCACCGGATGCACCGGACCCGCACCGATCTCCTGCGCCGACATGCCGGCGCGGGTATCAGCCAGCGCGTCCTTCAGCGTGCGGTAGACGAAATCGTGCACCAGCCGCGAATCACGGAAGCGAACCTCGTGCTTGGCCGGGTGCACGTTGACGTCAACGCGGGTCGGGTCGAGCTCGAGGAACAGCACATAGGCTGGCTGGCGGCCGTGGTACAGCACATCGCCGTAAGCCATCTTCACCGCATGGGCGACGCTGCGGTCGCGCACCGAACGGCCGTTGACGTACAGGTACTGCTGGTCGGCGCTGGCGCGCGAATAATGCGGCTGCGCGATCCAGCCGTGCAGGCGCAGGCCGGCACCACTGTGGTCGACGCGCACGGCCTGGTTGGCGAAATCCTCGCCCAGCGTTTCGGCCAGGCGCGCATCGGAATACAGATCGCCCGGCTTGTAGCGGCGCGAGGCCTTGCCGTTGTGCGACACGCGCAGCTCGACATCCGGTCGCGCAAGCGCCAGCGAACGCAACCACTCTTCGATATGCCCCAGTTCGGTACGCTCGGCGCGCAGGAACTTGCGCCGCGCCGGTACGTTGTAGAACAGCTCGCGCACTTCCACCGTGGTGCCGGGTGCATGCGCACGTGGCGTCACTTCGCCGATCTTGCCGCCTTCGATCTGCAGTGCCGAACCGTGTTCGTCATGTGCGCGACGCGAGGACAGGGTAAAGCGGCTGACCGAGGCGATCGACGGCAGCGCTTCGCCACGGAAACCGAGCGTGGCCACCGATTCGAGGTCGTCCAGATCGGCGATCTTGCTGGTGGCGTGGCGCGAGACCGCCAGCGGCAGCTGTTCCGGCGCGATACCACTGCCATTGTCGCGGATGCGGATCAGGCGGACACCACCCTCTTCAAGATCGATATCAACGCGGCTGGCACCGGCATCGATCGCGTTCTCGACCAGCTCCTTGACCACCGACGCAGGACGTTCGACCACTTCGCCGGCGGCGATCTGGTTGATCAGGATTTCCGGCAACGGCCGGATCGGGCGCGGTCCGGGCGCGCTCATGGGAGAGGATGGGCAGCAGACTTCATGGGTTGATGATAGCGGAGCCGCCCCGTGTAGAGTCGACTGTCAGTCGACTGCCCTCCGCCGGGCGGCGAAAACCCCGCGCTGCGCGCGTAGTCGACTGACAGTCGACGCTACAGAAAGCAGTAACCTGCCTCCGGCGGGTTATTTGCTGCCGCCGGCCATGGTCCCGGCAGCGTCGATCTCGGCCTGGGCACGGGCTGCGTACAGCGTACCCGGCGGTGGCTGGCGGCTGAAGAAGGTGTGCACGCCATCGAGCACGGCGCCGGCGATCTTGCGCTGGTAGGCCGGGTCGATCAGGCGGCGCTCTTCGTCCGGGTTGGAGATGAACGCGGTTTCCACCAGCATCGCCGGCATGTCCGAGGTGCGCAGCACGGCGAAGTTCGCACGTTCGATGTTCGGCTTGTGGTTGTTGCCGATCCGCTTCAGGCCGCCCAGCACGTGGCCGGCGGCATCTTCAGACGCCTTCATGTAACCGCTCTGGGCAAGGTCCAGCAGCACGTTGGCAAGCGTGCCTTCGGTCTGCTGCAGGCGCACGCCACCCACCAGGTCGGCCGCGTTTTCCTTGTCCGCCAGCCAGCGGGCGCGCTGCGAAGAGGCGCCCTTGGTCGACAGCACGTATACCGACGAACCAGTGGCCGAACGGTTTTCGGCCGCGTCGGCATGGATCGAAATGAAGATGTCGGCCTTGTTTGCACGTGCCTTCTGCGCACGCATCGGCAGCGGGATGAACACGTCGCTGTCGCGGGTCAGATAGGCCTTCAGGCCCGGCGTCGCATTGACCTGGCGGGCCAGCTCACGCGCCACCGCCAGGGTGACATCCTTTTCGCGCTTGCCGGTCGGGCCGATCGCGCCGGGATCCTGGCCACCGTGGCCGGGATCGATGGCGACCACCAGATGACGCATGCCGGCCTGCATGCGGATGCGCGAGGCATCGCTGGGCATGGCCGGGCGCGGCGGTTCCACCGGCGTCGGCGCCGGTGCAGGCACGGTAGCCGGCGGCGTGGTCACCACGGCGGCGGTGCGCTGGCCGGCCAGGATCGCGGCCGGCGAGGAAGAAGGTGAGCTGCTGGCCACGGTACCGGCCGCCGCAACCTGGGCCGGCGCGGTGGACGGCGCCGGGGTCGGCGTGGCCGGTGTGGCGGCAGTGGCACTGGCCTGCTGCCGCACCTGCGCGGTCAGCAGTGCGGTCGCACGTGCGGCATCTGAACGCGACTGTGCGCTTTCAGCCGGGGTCGGCCCGGGCGTCGCCACCGGTGCCTGCGGCTGCACCGCCGGTGTCGCTGCCGGACGGCTGGCGGCCACGGCCGGGCCATCGCCCGGCCATTCGATCACCAGCTTGGATTCATTGCCCTCGCGCTGCATCTGCGGGCGGAACGGCGCCACCGATTCAGCGAGGTCGAAAACGACACGGAAGGTCCCCGGCACCGGCTGTCCGGTACGCACCGCCGTAACCACGCCCTGCGCAGCCGGCATCTTCAGGTTGCGTATGGCGCTGGAGTCAGGGAAGTCGACCACCAGGCGGTTCGGACCGGCCAGAGAAAGCGTCTTGTAGCCGCCACTGCCGACCAGCGAGATCTCGGCACGGGTGCCGGTGGCGCCGGTATTCAGCAGGACCTGGCGGACTTCACCGGCCCACGCACTGACGCTCGCCAGACCCAGTCCGACGGCGGCACAGATAGCGATGAGACGGTTCCCCGGGCGCATGGCTCAGGATTCAATCACCGCGCTGAACGGAATGCAACACCTTTTTCCTTAATAATCCGTAACCTGCCGGTCTTTGTTCTCGTCAGCCGACAGAAATGGCCTGCAAGTCGCCCCCTCGGGGAAGCCGCTTCAGCCACTCATGTCCGACGTCGCTGGCTCCGGTGAGACGGGCGCGACGCCCCTGCCCCTCGATCTCCAACGCCACCACCAGGTCGGTCGGCGGCAGCGCGCCAGCGCCGCGTTCCGGCCATTCCACCAGCCACAACACCGCACTGCCCTCGTCCAGGCCCAGGAAATCGAGTTCGCCGGCCTGGCCGATCCGGTACAGGTCCAGGTGCCAGGCCTCGCCACCGCTGGCAAGCGGATAGCGCTCGACCAGGGTGTAAGTGGGGCTGCGGATGGCGCCCTGCACGCCCAGTGCGCGCAGCAGCGCGCGTGCGGTGGTGGATTTGCCGGCGCCGAGGTCACCGCGCAGTTCGATCAGCGCCTGCGGCGGTCGGGTCGCCGCCAGCCACTGCCCGAGCAGTTCGGTGGCATCGCTGTCGGCAAGGAAGAATTCAGTCATGAAGAGCGTTCCGGGTTGGCCAGTTGCCGCAGCGGCACCAGCAGATCAGTGGGAAGCATGCCGCGCGCGCCGTCGGCGGCCGCAGCGTCGCCGGCGAGCGCGTGCAGCAGTGCGCCAGCGGCGGCAGCGTCGAAGGCGGCCAGGCCCTGCGCGCGCAGGCTGGCAATGATGCCGGTGAGCAGGTCGCCCATGCCCCCCACGGCCATGCCGGGGTTGCCTGCAGCAATCAGCCGTGGCACCTGCCCGGGCGCCGTCACGATGCTGCCCGCGCCCTTCAGCACCACCACGGCGTGGAATCGCTCGGCCAACGCCTGCGCACAGCGGTAGCGATCGGCCTGGATATCAGTGGTACTGCAGTCGAGCAGGCGCGCGGCCTCGCCCGGATGTGGCGTAAGGATCGCCTCCGGCAGCGCGCGCGGATCCTGCGCCAGCAGATTCAGCGCATCGGCATCAACCACCAGCGGTTTGTCGCTGTCCAGCACCTGCGCAAACATTGCGCATGCCCATTCGTCCTGGCCCAGGCCGGGGCCGATCGCCACCACCCTGGCCTTGTCCAGCAGCGCCGGCAGCACATCGCCATCTTCAAGCGCATGGGTCATCGCCTCGGGAAGCCGGGCCAGCAACGGGCCGACGTGATCGCGCCGGGTGGCCAGGCTCAACAATCCCGCGCCGGCACGCAGTGCCGCTTCGGCCGCCATCGCGATGGCCCCACCGCTGCCATGGTTGCCGCCGACGCACAGCACGTGCCCGGATTCGCCCTTGTGGGTATTGGCACGACGCGGCGGCAGCAGTGCCGGCAAGCGAGCCTGGGTCCAGTGCTCTGCGGCGGGTGACACGCCCTGCCATGCTGCCGTGGGTAGCTGCAGCGGCGCCAACGCCTTCCGCCCGCAATGATCCAGCGCATCGCCGGTATACAGCCCGCGATGCGGCACGATGAACTGCAAGGTCAAAGCAGCCTTCACCGCCTCGCCCGGTAAGGCGCCCCGGTCGGCATCGACGCCACTGGGGACGTCCAGCGCCAGAACCGGTGCCGTCTGCGCGTTGAGGGCGGCAATCAGTGCCTGCGCCACGCCTTCCGGCGCGCGATCGAAGCCCAGACCGAACAGGGCATCAACCCAGATATCGGCCTCGGGCAGCGCGCCGTCGAAATCGGTGATGGTGCCGCCGTCGGACGTGAACTCCGATGCTGCACGCTGTGCCAGCGACGTCGCCGGTGGCTTGCCCGGCAAGGCGATCACCGTCACCGCGCGCCCGGCCTTCCGTGCATGGCGGGCCAGCACCAGGCCGTCGCCACCGTTGTTGCCTGCTCCGACCACCACGCCGATCCGCTGCGCCTGCGGCCAATGCTGCAGCAGGCACTGCCAGGCGGCCTGGCCGGCCTGCGCCATCAGGCCCCAACCACTCTCGGCGGCCAGCGCCGAGGCCTGCGCATCAAGCGCACGCGCGGCAGCGGAATCGAAAAGATCGGCAAGGTTGGCCATGCAAGGATTTTATACTGGTGCACATGTCCCCCGCCCCCATCCCTGTCGATCCGGCCCAGGCCGTGCAGCGCATCCGCGAACTTGCGCGTGCGCATGGCTTCCAGCGCTGCGGTGTCGCCGGCATCGAGCTGGGCGAGGATGAGGCGCACCTGGCCGCCTGGCTGGGCCAGGGCCTGTACGGCACGATGGACTGGATGGCGCGCCACGGCACCCTGCGCGCGCGCCCGGCCGAGCTGCTGCCCGGCACCGTACGGGTGATCTCGGTGGGCATGGACTACAGCCACAAGGACGACACCGAAGCCTGGGCAACCCTGGCCGACCCGGGCCGCGCCTACGTGGCCCGTTACGCCTTGGGCCGCGACTACCACAAGCTGATGCGCAACCGCCTGCAGAAGCTGGCCACGCAGATCAACGATGAAGTGGCACCGCTGGGCTACCGCGTGTTCGTCGATTCGGCGCCCGTGCTGGAACGCGCACTGGCGCGCAATGCCGGCCTGGGCTGGATCGGCAAGCACACCTGCCTGATCGACCGCCATGGCGGCTCCTGGTTCTTCATCGGCGAGATCTACATCGATATCCCGCTGCCGATCGATGCACCGGCCACGGCACACTGCGGCACCTGCACACGCTGCATCGATGTCTGCCCGACCCAGGCCATCACCGGCCCGCAGCGGCTGGACGCGCGGCGCTGTATTTCCTACCTGACCATCGAGCACGACGGTGCCATCCCCGAAGACATGCGGCCGTTGATCGGCAACCGCATCTACGGCTGTGACGACTGCCAGCTGGTCTGCCCCTGGAACAAGTTCGCCAAGCGTACCGACGAAGCCGATTTCCGCGCGCGCAACAACCTCGACACTGCCCGTCTGGACCAGCTGTTTGCCTGGGACGAAGCTGAATTCCTGCGCCGTACCGAAGGCAGCCCGATCCGGCGCAGCGGCCATGAACGCTGGCTGCGCAACATCGCCGTGGCACTGGGCAATGCACCGTCCTCGGCCGAAGCGTTGGCCGCGTTGCATACCCGCGTCGATGATCCCTCGCCGCTGGTGCGCGAACACGTGCAATGGGCGCTGGACCAGCACAGGGTGCGCTGACGTGCGATCCTGAGCCCCCGTTCCGCCCGCAGCACGCCGTTCCCATGCAGCCACGCAACAACGACATCCTCACCCCCAGCCAGCTCAACACCCTGGCCCGCGACCTGCTGGAAGGCAGCTTCCCGGCGATCTGGGTCGAGGCCGAACTGGGCAGCGTGGCGCGTCCCGCCTCCGGGCATCTGTATTTGACCCTGAAGGATGCACGTGCGCAGCTGCGCGCGGCAATGTTCCGGATGAAGGCGCAGTACCTGAAGTTCGTGCCGCGCGAAGGCATGCGCGTGCTGGTGCGCGGCAAGGTGACCCTGTACGACGCCCGTGGCGAGTACCAGATGGTGCTGGACCATATGGAGGAAGCCGGCGAAGGCGCGCTGCGCCGCGCGTTCGAAGAGCTGAAGGCACGCCTGGAAGCCGAAGGCCTGTTCGACCCGGCACGCAAGCGGCCGTTGCCGGCGCACGTGCAGCGCCTGGCGGTGATCACCTCGCCCACCGGCGCCGCCGTGCGCGACGTGCTGAGCGTGCTCGGCCGCCGCTTCCCGCTGCTGGAAGTGGACCTGCTGCCGACCTTGGTGCAGGGCAGCAGCGCCGCTGCACAGATCACCCGCCTGCTGCAGGCCGCCGATGCCAGTGGCCGCTACGACGTGATCCTGCTGACCCGTGGCGGCGGTTCACTGGAAGACCTGTGGGCCTTCAACGATGAAGCACTGGCCCGCGCGATCGCCGCCAGCCGCACCCCGGTAGTGTCGGCGGTGGGCCATGAAACCGACTTCAGCCTCAGCGATTTTGCCGCCGACCTGCGCGCACCAACGCCGTCGGTGGCAGCCGAGCTGCTGGTACCGGACCAGCGCGAACTGGCCCTGCGCCTGCGCCGTACGGCCGCGCGCATGGTGCAGCTGCAACGGCATGCGATGCAGCAGGCGATGCAGCGTGCCGACCGCGCCCTGCTGCGCCTGAACGCACAGAGCCCGCAGGCGCGGCTGGACCTGTTGCGCCGCCGTCAGCTCGATCTGGGCCGGCGCCTGCATGCGGTCTTCAACCAGCAGCAGGAGCGCCGTGCCGCACGCCTGCGCCATGCGGCCGCGGTACTGCGCGGGCACCATCCGCAACGCCAGCTCGACGCGATGCAGCGCCGCCTGACCGCCCTGCGCGGGCGGCCGCAGGCAGCGATGCAGCGCCTGCTGGAGCGCGATGCACTGCGACTGCGCGGACTGGCGCGTTCACTGGAAGCGGTCAGCCCGTTGGCCACCGTGGCCCGTGGCTACAGCATCCTGACCCGCACTGACGATGGCACGCTGGTACGGAAGGTCAACCAGGTGCAGCCCGGTGACGCGCTGCAGGCCCGCGTTGGCGACGGCGTGATCGACGTGCAGGTCAAGTAGAGGGTTGCTCGGCAGGGCTGCGCCCTGCACCTGCAGAGGCTTCAAGCAACGGCCGAAGCAACAGCCAAAGCGGCTCTGGATTGCTGATGGTTTGGCGGGGCGGTGTGGCTGTGCAGGACACGCCGTAAACCCCGCTCCGCGGTCCGGCCCAGCCGCTGGCGGCTGTGCGTTCGGGCGCTTGCGAAGCAGTGCTTCGCAAACGAAGCGCCCTCACCCCTGGGGGCTCGATGGCGCCATCCATGGCGCCAACGGTCCTGCACAGCCACACCGCCCCACCCTCGACAATGTCCCGATGACGGTCGGTAGATCCACGCCATGCGTGGATGAATCTCTTTCAGATATCGAATCAATTCGGGGTCAGATCCGTTTTCCTGCGGAAAACGGATCTGACCCCACGCCATTCCGACAGATCGCGAGAATCTGTCGAAGGCGGGGTGGGTCCGGTTGCGGGGGCGTGAGCCGCATGGATGCGGCGACCGAGCTTACATGGACGTACTTGCAGCGGCCCCCGCAACCGGACCCACCCCGCCATCCCACGGAATGCACGCTGTTGCTGTTGCTGTTGCTTCGGCAGGTGCAGGGCGCAGCCCTGCCGAACACCACCCTACTTCGCCTGCTCGCAGAACTTCTGCCGGTACTCGAGCGCCTTCGGCATCAGCGCCTGCAGGTTCTGGATGCGGGTGCCCGGGTTCGGGTGGGTGGAGGCAAACTCCGGCGGTGCCTGGCCGCCACTGGCCTGGCCCATGCGCTGCCACAGCGGCACCGCCTCGCGGGGATCGAAGCACGCCGCTGCGGCCAGCATCAGCCCCACTTCATCCGCCTGTGTCTCGTGGCTGCGCGCATACGGCAGCAGGTAGCCATAGCCCATCGCCGACATCATCATCTGTTGCTGCTGCGCATCCATGCCGCTGGCGGCGCCGGCCACCTGCCCGATCTGGGTCAGCTTCTGCTGGGCCATGCGCTGTGCACCATGGCGCAGCAGCGCATGGGCGATCTCATGCCCCATCACCACCGCCATCGCATCGCGGGTGCGTGCTACCGGCACCAGCCCGGTATAGACCGCCATCTTGCCGCCCGGCAGGCAGAACGCATTGGCCTGGTCGGACGGGATCACATTCACTTCCCACTGGAAATCCCGCGCGAAATGCGCCGGCTGCACGCCGTGCTCCTGGGCCAGCGCGGTCTCCACCACATCGACCTTGGCAATCAGGCGCTGGGCGATGTCACGCACATCGCGCGCGATCGGTGCATTGGGGTCCATCGGCCGTTCCTGCGACAGGATCTGCTGGTAGGCCTGCAGCCCCAGCGCGGTTTCCTGGCGCGCGTCCAGGCTGCTGTCGATCATCACCTTCTCGCCGGTGTACGGATCGACCGTGCGGTTGGAGAACCAGTAGAACAGCGCATAGGCGGCGGCCAGCAGCAGCACCCACCAGCGGATGTTGCCGAACAGGCCACGCCGCTGTGGGCCTTGCGACGAGCGGGAGAAGGGATCGTTGCGCATCGGGGGACTTCCTGCTGGCCCCGCCGGCTGGCGGGCACGGCGCAATCTTAGTGCGCCGCTGCCCGCAGCGGGTGAAGCCGGGTGCCGCTCAGATGCCGCGCACCAGGCGGAAGCCGATGCGGGCATTGGTGGTATCCGAATCCTGGGACTGCCGCCAGGCCGCGCGGGTCTGCTCGGGTGCATTGGCCCAGTTGCCACCGCGGATCACCCGCGACCGGCAGCCCGGGTTGAACCAGGCGACGCCATCGGACGGTGCGCGGCGGTAGCTGGCATGCCAGCAGTCGGCCACCCATTCGCTGAGGTTGCCGCCCATATCGTGCAGACCGAAGGCATTGGCCTGGAAGCTGGCCACCGGCGCAGGCCCCCACCAGCCATCGCCGTACCCGATAAACGCGTTGTGCCAGTGCCGTCCCGAAGGCGAAACGTCCTTGCTGCCGGTGAAGTTGCCGCTGCCTGGCGGCGGCACGCCGGCATCGCCCCACGGATAGCGGCCACTGCTGCCAGCGCGCAGCGCGTACTCGAACTCGGCTTCGCTGGGCAGCCGGTAGCTGCGGCCAGTCTGCTCGGACAGCCACGCCGCATAATTCTCGGCATCACGCACACTGACGTGCATCACCGGCGAGTTGCCAAGCGCGCGACCGCCGTCGTAGTCGGAACGCCAGTCCACGCCGCTGCGGCGGATGAAATTGCCGCTGCGTTCGTCGTAGACCACCGAATGGCCACGCCGGGTCGCGCGCGGGCGCGCATTGGAGGCTTTCACGTAGCGCTCGAAATCGCTGACGGTGATCTCGGTGATCGCCATGGCAAAGCCGCGATCGAAGCGCACGTAGTGCGACGGACGCTCGGCATCGCTCGCGCCCGGCTCGGCATCGCCTGCACCCATCTGGAAGCCACCGTGGGGCACCACCACCATCTGCGGTCCGCGCCCCCCATCGCGCATCGCATCACTGAACACCTGTCCTGGCCGGAAGCTCCCGTAATGGGTGGCCAGGTCGATGCGCTCGCGAAGCTGGCCCACCACTGCATCACCCGGCAGAGCGATGCGAAGCGCCTCGGCCAGCTTCTCGCGCGCCGGCTTCAGGCCTTGTGGCGTGGCAAGGTCACGCAGTCCGTCATCACGCAGCTGCTGCAGCGTGGCGGCGCGGATCTGCTCGATGCGTTCGAAGGCGTCGGCAATCGTCGGCGACGAATCGCGCACTTTGCTGGCTTCGGCCAGCCAGGTACCCGCACTGGCGAAATCGCGCGCCCGAGCAGCCTGTTCGGCACGGCGGATCAACCCGCTCTCGGCTGCGGCCAGGCCCTGCCGTGCGCGGCTGTTGTCTTCATCCAGCGCCAGCGCCTCACGGAAGTTGCCGATGGCACCGTCGCCATCCTCACCGATACGGTCCGAGCGCAGGTCCTCCTCGCCAGCACGGTTGTAGGCCACCACCCGTTGCGCCAGCTCCACCCGCGCCTGCAGCGCACGCACCTGCTCGTCCTTCGGCGACAGGGTCAGCAACACCAGTGCCTGGCGGCTGGCCTCGGCCAGCGCCTCGCGCTGCTTCAGCGGCCGCACCAGCAGGGCGTCGGCCTGCTGCTGCAGGCGCTGGCGGGCACGCTGCAGGCCCAGCCGGGCCTGGCGGTCATCCGGGTCTTCTTCCTGCACCGCCAGCCACAGCGGAATGGCGGCATCCGCATCTTCATAGAGCCGGCCTTCAGCGAACGCCTGCTCGGCGGCGCGCCGCAACTGGGCCAGGCTGCGGCCCTGGCGGTCCACCCGTGGCGGCGTCCACTGCTGTACGTCCTCGGCGGCATCTTCACCGGCGATGGTCACGCTGCCCTGCCCGGCCTGCGAACTGGCATTGGCGCCGGTGTCGGCGCCCTCGGCCGCGCGCGCCTCTTCGCTGGCGGCCCGTTCCGCCGGCGCGGACGGCGACGGCGTGCAGCCGGCCAGGGCCACGGCCAGGGCGGTGCACAGCACGGGCGACAACGGAAAACGCAAGCAGAGCCTCCTTCGGCACAGACGCGGACCGACGTTAGGCTATTCTCCCCTGCCTGAGCAAACCCGAGTAGTAGGCCCTGACCCGTGGCAACCTGGATCACCACCCCCGCCGAGCTGGATGCGTACTTCCAGCATCGCCCGACCCGCATCGGCCTGGACACCGAATTCATCCGTGAACGCACCTTCTGGCCGCAGCTGGCCCTGGTGCAGATGGCGGTCGGGCAGGACATCCTGCTCATCGACCCGCTGATTCCCGGCATGACCGAGGCGCTTGCGCATTGGCTGGCCGATGAATCCATCACCAAGGTAATGCACAGCGCCAGCGAAGACCTGGTTGCCTTCAAGTGGGCCTGCGGCGTGCTGCCGCGACCGCTGTTCGACACCCAGATCGGGGCATCACTGGCCGGCATCGGCGGCGGCATGGGCTACCAGAAGCTGGTGGCGGAGATCACCGGAGTGGCGCTGGCCAAGGGCGAGACCCGCTCGGACTGGATGCGCCGCCCGCTGTCCGAGTCGCAGCTGCAGTACGCCGCCGACGATGTCGAGCACCTGTTCGCACTGCACGACGCCATTGATGCCAGGTTGCAGGCGCTCGGCCGCCAGCAGTGGTTGCACGACGATGGCGAGCGCCTGCTGGCCAGCGTCGCCAACGATGAAGATCGCTGGCCGCACCTGGCGATGCGCTCGGCACAGTTCCTTGATGACGCCGCGCAGCACCGCCTGTTGCGCCTGCTGCGCTGGCGTGATGTGCAGGCACGCAGCAGCGACCGCCCGCGAAGCTGGATCCTGGACAACGAACTGGCCGCCACTCTGGCGCGCACACCTCCGGCCGACGAGGCAGCGCTGGGCAAGCTGTTCGAGCAGTTCCCAAAGGCACCGCGCAAACTGGCCGGCGCCGTGTGGCAGGCGCTGTCCACGCCGCTGGCCGACGAAGCCGACGCGCCGCTGGCGCTGCCGGCCAACGACAGCAACAAGCAGGCGCTGAAGAAGCTGCAGGATGCCGTGGCCGAACGCAGCCGCGAGCTGGGACTGCCAGATGGCATCCTTGCCTCGCGCAAGCACCTGGAAAGCTATCTGGAACGTCGCCAATGGCCCGCCGCACTGGCCGGCTGGCGCCAGCAGGAACTGGAGTCGCGCCTGCAGGCGCTGCTGCCGGGAAACTAGCAACCCGCATCGGCCGCCTCGCGGGGCGGCCCTGCCAATGCTCGACAAGGACATTGCTGCGTGCCTGCATGGCCCTCTTCCGGCGTATTGCGATGGACGATCGTCACGCTGCTGGCCGGCGACACTCCTGCATGGATCGCAGCAGCCAGCTCAACGCCTGCGCGGCACTGACGGGCGGGCTGGACCTGGCCCGTTCGGTTCACTACCTCGCGCTTTCGGCACGCCTGATCGAACAGGCCCCCGTTGCCAGCGAGCAGGACAAGCTCGAACCCTGGCTGCATCCGCACGCCTGATGCACGGCTATTTCCCGGAATCGAGGCGTAGAGACAGGGCCAGGGCACACTCGCCTACCGGCCCGAGCTGCTGCTTGCCTTTCCGCTGCACATGGACGATCCGCAACGCGAACGCCTGTTCCGGGTGACGGGATTCACCTTCAAGCCTCCTGCTGAATGCCATCGACACGGCAGCCGCATGTCCTGCTTGCCGCCGCTGACGACCGCGCTTCTAATGTCCAGCCTCGTACTCGCTGGATTGCAGCAATGACAAACGGATTTGCAAAAGACGGGCTTTCCCCCGAAGACCTTGCCTGGCGCGTGCAGGCGCGCACTGCGCTGCAGGAACGGCGCTATGCCGAACTGGATGCGTTGCTTGCTCCACATGAGCTGGCCTGGCTGCAGGGAGAGAATGCGCTGCCCGGCATCCGCTGGCGGCTGCGCAACCTGCACGACGCCACGCTGACGTTGGAAGCCCGCCTGCAACTGGCCCAGCAGTGGGCTTCGGCCGCCCCCGGCAGCTACTACGCCTGGCTTTGCCTGGGCGCCTGCTGGCAGGACGCTGCCGGCGAACTGCGCAGCGCCGACGTTGCCGCACTGGTCGAAGACAGCCAGTGGCTGGCGGCACAGCTGGCCCGCGATCATGCCGTGCACGCCTACCTGCAGGCGATACCGCTGTCGCCACGACCTGCGTTGGCGCTGGATGGCATCAAGCGCATCACCAGCTACCTGCGCGAACCGAACTGGCTGCGTGCGCTGCAGGCCGGGCAGCCCGCCGCATCCGATGACGCCGCGCTGGCCGAGCACTACCCTCAAGCCTGGCCAAAGGCATTGCAGCTGCTGTCGCGCTTCGGTACGCCGTTGCAGACGCTGCCGGATACGCTGCCCCCATTGCTGCGCGAGCGCAGCCAGGACGATTTCGACGCACCACTGGCGTACTGGATGCGCCTGGTGCTGGAGCAGCGCCCGGACGATCTGGCCACGCTGGAAGACACCCTGTACTTCCTGTACCCGCGCTGGGGCGGCAGCCATGAGGCGATGGAGAACTTCATCGAGGGTAGCTGGTGCCGTGGCCTGGAACTGGCGCAGAGCAACGCGCTGCGGTGGCACAAGGAGCAGGACTGGATGGGCGATCTGCCCCACCGTGAGGATGCCGAGGCCGTGGCCGCGCACGAGCGCGCCTACACGCAGATCCTCGACTGGCACCTGGACCGCCACCTGCGCGCGCAGGTGCTGGCCCAGCGCGCCGGGCTGCGCTACCGGCTTGGCCGCGTTGAAGACAGCGAAGGCGTCGTGCAGTGGGATCCGGACCACATGCAGGCGGTGCTTGAAGATCTGCAGCAGGCATGGACATTGGACCGCGATGTGGTCCTGCATGAGGGGCTCAGCAACCTCGAGGCCTGCACCTGGTTCGCCCATGTCGACGGTGCCGAAGCACTGTTCGCACAGGTGGTGGACTATGCCGCGCGCGAAGGCGATTCGGCGATCGGCCTGCTGTGGGCCGCCACCGCCATCGAGCATGGCCTGCTCGGCCAGGCCAGCGACCCGACACGCGCCAGTGTCCTGCTGCAGCGCGCGTTGAAGCTTGCGCAGCAGGACGACACCTCGGCGGTGACGTTCGCCGCCAATCTGTTCTGCGATGTCTCACAGGCCGCCGGCCTGTCGCTGCTGCAGCGCATGGCGGACGATGGCGACGCCGGCGCGATGTCGGCGCTGTGCGACCTGTACAAGGGCCGCCTCGGTGGCCGTGACCAACCACAGTTCGCCGATGCGGAAAAGGCCGCCTACTGGCAGGAGCGTGCGGTGGAAGGCGGCGACCTGATCGCCACCTACAACCTGGCCGTCCGTCTCGTCGCCGCAGGCGGCGCGGAGAACGAAGCGCGTGCGCGCGAGCTGTACCTGCGCTGCCTGGATGAGGCCGAGGCCGGCGAGCGCGTGTGGGGCCCAACCTGCCGCAACCTGGCCTGCCTGGCATTCGATGGCCGGAACGACGCGCACAAGCGCGAAGCGGTCGAACGCGCCTTGATTCCGCTGTGGTGGCGCGGCGACGACGACGACAAGCTGTGGGCTGCCGGCTATCTGGCCGACATCTACCACTTCGGTAACGGCGTCCCGGCCAATGCATTCCTCGCCCTGAGCTGGCTGCAGCGTGCCAGCGAGATCGATCCGGAGTATGTGGACGTGGTACGCATGGCACCGCTGATCAACGGCGAAGGCCGCTGGTTCGGTGCCAGCCGCGCACGCAAGCAGCAGGAACAGGACCGGCAGCAGGTGGACAGCGCCACTTGGGCCCTGACCTTCGGCCAGCGCAGCCAGGACAGCAACCTCACTGCAGTCTGAAGCAACGAAAAGGGCGGCCCGGATCACCGGGCCGCCCTTTGCATTCCAGCAGTGCGATGGCGGGATGCCCCGCCATCGCGACAGCGCATTACCAGTTCATGTTCAGCGAGACACCCACGGTGCGCGGCTCGTTGTAGACCGCGGCCATGTAGTTCTCGATCACACCCTTGAGGTTCTTCTCGTTGGTGATGTTGCGCGCGAACAGCGCCACTTCGTAGGCACCGTAGTTGCCCGAGTAGCCGATCTTCAGGCCACCCTCGAAGTCACCCTTGGAGTTGAACTCCTTGCTGTCGTACAGCACGAAGCTGGTGTAACCCTGCTTGTTCCAGTCGGTGGACACGAACATGGTGCCCGCGTCGCTGACCGGGAAGTCGTAGCGGGCGGCCAGGTTGACGTTGTACTTCGGCGCGTTCGGCAGCGGGTTGCCGTCGATCTGGGCGAAGGTGTTGGCACCGACCTTGATGGTCGGGTCATTCACCGTGCACACCACCTGGCCGTTGAGGCCGCAGACCTGCGCATACACGCGCTTGTCCTTGATCTCGCTGTGCAGCAGGCTCAGGCCGGCGCTCAGGGTCAGGTTCGGGATCGGGCGCAGCTCCATGTCCGCTTCGAAACCGTAGGCCTTGGCCTTGTCGGCGTTGAACAGCACGCCATTGCCGTCCGAATCGTTGCCGTTGAGCTGGATGTCGTTGACGGTGTAGGTGAACGCGGTGGCGTTCAGGCGCAGGCGGTTGTCCCACAGGCTGCTCTTCACGCCCGCTTCCCAGGACAGGATCGTCTCGGAATCGGCGGTGGTGAAATCGGCATTGAACACCGCCGAACGGCCCTGGATGGTCGGGCCACGGAAGCCACGCGCGACCTTGGCGTAGACGCTCACGTCCGGCGTGATCTGGTACATCGCGCTCAGATCCCAGCTCGGGGTGGTGTCGGACATCCTGACGTCGCTGCGGCCCTTGTAGGTGACCACGCCGGCGGCAGTGTCAGCGGTCTTCAGCAGGCGGGTGTGCTTTTCGTCCTTGGTCTGGCGCAGGCCGGCGGTGACGGTGAACTTGTCGGTGAAGGCGTAGCTGATCTGGCCGAAACCGGCCCACGAGGTGTTCTTGTTGCGCAGGCGCACCCAATTGTTCGGGTTGCGGGCCGCGCCCTGCAGGAACCACGCGCGCTGGTAGAAGTCGGTGGTGTCGCTGCCGTTGAAGTAGAACGCACCGGCCTGCCACTGCAGGGCGCTGTCATCATGGCTGGCCAGGCGGAATTCCTGGGTCCACTGGTCCAGGTCACGGATGCGGCCCATCGACTGGCCGTAACCGTTCGGCACGCCGTTCACCGGGAAGTTCACTGCGGCGCCGCCGTCGGTGTCGCCGCGGCTGTAGCCGGAGGTGGTTTCGTAGGCGGTGATCGAGGTGAAGTCGATCGCGCCGAAGTCGTAACGCGCCTTCACCGAGCCGCCGTAGGTCTTGTAGGCCTGCGGGTTGTTGTCGGCTTCGTCGTAGGCGACCTTGTCACGCGGCACGTCGGTCTTGTTCGAGCCCTTGGTCAGCGCACCGCGCAGGAACAGGGTCGAGGTGCCCTCGTAATCACGGGCGTGGGCCGAGGCCAGGATCGAGAACTGGTCGCTCGGGGTCAGCAGCAGCTGCGCGCGTACGTTGCGGTCATCGAAGCCGCCCATGGCGTTCTTCTTCGGGCTGACCGTGCCGTCGGCGCTCGGGCCCTTGTAGGTGTTGTCGACGTAGTCGTCGCGGTGCTGGTACAGGGCCGACACGCGGAACGAGGCGATGTCGTTGATCGGGCCGCCGAAGCCGCCGTCGATCGACACGCTGTTATAGGTCGCATAGCTGGCACTGACGCGGCCGGTGTAATCCTGGGTCGGCTTCAGGGTGTCGAACTTGACGATGCCGGCGGTGGTGTTGCGGCCGAACAGCGAACCCTGCGGGCCGCGCAGCACTTCCACCTGGTCGACGTCATAGACCGGGTTGGACTTCAGCACCACGTGCTCCAGCACCACGTCGTCCTGGATGATCGACACCGGCTGCGAGGCACCCAGGTAGAAGTCGATGTTGCCCAGGCCACGGATGTAGAAGCGCGGGAAGATGCGGCCGGTGGTGGTTTCCGCA
Organism: Stenotrophomonas sp. YJH_SMC_64; assembly: GCF_059371375.1. Taxonomy (NCBI): domain Bacteria; kingdom Pseudomonadati; phylum Pseudomonadota; class Gammaproteobacteria; order Lysobacterales; family Lysobacteraceae; genus Stenotrophomonas; species Stenotrophomonas sp. YJH_SMC_64. The sequence continues at coordinate 23,335 of NZ_JCAFUN010000013.1, forward strand.
TACAGGCTCGGCACGCGGCCGGACAGCGCCAGCAGGGTGTCGTCGCCGCCGGCGGTGAAGTCGCGCATGCGCTCGCCCTGCACCACACCGACCGAGACCGGCACTTCCTGCAGGTTCTGCTCGCGGTGTTCGGCGGTCACGGTGATCGTGTCCAGCCCGGTCGGGGTCGGCGCGCTGTCCTGCGCGGCGGCACCGAAGCTGCCGACCAGGGCCAGGCCGGCACAGGCCAAGGCCAGCGGGTGGCGGCGGAAGGAAACAAGGGAAGACGACAGACCCGACAGGCGGCGGGAATCGGTATGGGAGGGCATGCAATGCTCTGAGGAGGCGTCCGTGCGGCCTGCGCGGGCCGGGCGGCAAAAAGGGGGAAAACTGCGCAAGCGGCCATTATCCCCCAAATTGTTACGATTTCGTTGCGCGACACCCGAACCCGGCGAAAAAAGCGGTTTCGGCACAGTCAGCCAGCACCGTTTGGGGTCAGATCCGTTTCCCAAGGGAGAACGGATCTGACCCCGGATCTCAGGGCAACGGGGTCAACGCGACATCGACCATCGCCAGCAGGCGCTCGCGGCTGATGCCGTCACGCGCCTGCACCGAGATGCCATGCAGCACCGTGGCGAAGTGGTCACCCAGCGCCTGCACCGCCGCGTCGTCGGCCAGCTCACCCTCGGCCTGCGCCTGCTGCAGCCGCGCGATGATCGCCGCCGTGCGCTGGCGACGATGGCTGGCCAGCCAGTCCCGCACGCCCTCGCCATCAGGCGAAACGCTGCTGGCCGAGGACACCACCAGGCAGCCGTGCGGACGCCCACGGCGGGTGTAGGTCAGCACCGCCTCGCGCAGCATGGACCCGATCGCCTCGCGCAGCGTGGCCTGCTCCAGCGCGCGCGGCGCGAAACCACCCTCGCCCTCTTCGTACAGCGCAACGGCTTCGCGGAACAGCTGCTCCTTGCTGCCGAACGCGGCGTAGATGCGTGCAGAGGCAATGCCCAGCGTTTCGACCAGTGCCGACATCGACGTGCCTTCGTAGCCGTGCTGCCAGAACAGCAGCATCGCCTTGCGCAACGCCTGGTCCCTGTCGAATTCGCGCGGTCGCCCTGCCATCTGCCTGCCTGCTCCAGTGAGACGCGCAGTGTAACGCGGGTGTTGACCATCGCGAGGGTCGCGCCTATTCTTTGTCGCCCGACAAATAATTGGAGCAACACATGCAGACCCTCAAGGGCCCCAGCCTGCACCTGGCGCAGTTCGCCGGCGACCAGGCCCCGTTCAACTCACTTGCCAGCATTGCCGAGTGGGCCGCTGGCCACGGTTTCAAGGCACTGCAGATCCCGGCCTGGGATGCACGCCTGTTCGACCTGGCCACCGCCGCCGACAGCCAGGACTACTGCGACGACATCCGCGGCACCCTGGCTGAGCACGGCCTGCAGGTCAGCGAGCTCACCACCCACATCCTCGGCCAGCTGGTGGCCGTGCATCCGGCCTACGATGAACTCTGCGATGGCTTCGCGCCGGAAGCACTGCGCGGCAACTCGAAGGCGCGCAGCGAATGGGCGCAGCAGCAACTGCACCTGGCCGCCCGTGCCTCCCGCCGGCTGGGCCTGCAGGACATGGGCACCTTCTCCGGCTCATTCGCCTGGCCCTACCTGTTCCCGTTCCCGCAGCGCCCGCCGGGCCTGATCGACGCGGCCTTCGATGAGCTGGCACGACGCTGGCGGCCGATCCTCGATACCTGCGAGGACAACGGCATCAACCTCTGCTACGAGATCCATCCCAGCGAAGACCTGCATGACGGCACCAGCTTCGAGCGCTTCTTCGAGCGCGTCGGTCAGCACCAGCGCTGCCGCATCCTGTTCGATCCCAGCCACTTCGTGCTGCAGCAGCTGGACTACCTGGAGTACCTGGACATCTACTACCCGCTGATCCGCATGTTCCACGTCAAGGATGCGGAGTTCCGCCCCAGCGGCCGCCAAGGCATCTATGGCGGGTATGCCGACTGGACCGAACGTGCAGGTCGCTTCCGCTCGCTGGGCGATGGCCAGGTCGACTTCAAGTCGATCTTCTCCAAGCTGGCCCAGTACGACTACCAGGGGTGGGCGACGCTGGAGTGGGAGTGCTGCCTGAAGGACCAGGAAGCCGGTGCACGCGAAGGCGCTGCATTCATCCGCGACCACATCATTCCGGTCACCGACAAGATCTTCGACGACTTCGCCGGTGCTCCGATCAGCACCGCGCAGATGCAGCACATGCTCGGCATCGCCTGAGCCCCCACGGAGCACTCCCCCATGACCCCTTCCCTTCCCGCTGGCGCTGCCGGCGACGACGCCCTGCGCCACCACTACCTGCGCATCGATGGCCAGCGCGTGCATTGCGTCTCCGCCGGCCACGGCGAACCGGTGCTGTTGATTCCCGGCTGGCCGCAGACCTGGTATGCCTGGCGCCATGTGCTGCACGCCCTGGCCCAGGCCGGTTTCGAAGCCATCGCGGTTGATCCGCCGGGCATCGGCGAATCTGACCGCCCTGCCCACGGCTACGACACCGGCAGTGCCGCCGCCGTCCTGCACCAGACCATGCGGGCGCTGGGCCACGAGCGCTACCAGGTGGTCGGCCATGACATCGGCATGTGGATCGCCTATGCACTGGCCAGCGACCAGCCGCAGGCGGTGCGCCAACTGGCGGTCACCGAAGCGGTGATTCCCGGCCTGGCGCCGGAACCGGGCATCTTCGCCGCACCGGCCGACAACATCTTCCTCTGGCATTTCATGTTCAACCAGGTGGCCGACCTGCCCGAGGCACTCATCAGCGGTCGCGAGCGCGCCTACCTGGAATTCATGTTCGACCGCTGGTCGTACCGCCGCGACGCGGTGGCTGCCGATACCTACATCGCCGCCTACAGCCGCCCCGGCGCACTGCGGGCCGGCTTCGCCTGGTACCGCGCGATTCCGGAAACCATCCGCCAGAACAAGGAACGTGCGCAGCGCCGGCTGGCGATGCCGGTGCTGGCCATCGGCGCCGAGCACGCCACCGCCGATGCGCCGATGCTGACCCTGCAACCGCATGCCGACAACGTGCGCGGCAGCATCGTGCCGGGCTGCGGTCACTTCATCATGGAAGAAGCGCCGCAGGCGTTCCTGGCGCAGCTGCTGCCGTTCCTGCAGGAGGCGCGCCATGCAGCTTGAACCCGCGCTGCAGCAGTTCGTCGATGCCGTCGCGGCCCATCCACTGCCGGACGACCTGCGCGAGCTGCGTGCGATCAGCGAGAGCGCGCTGCCCCAGCTGCAGGGCGCGCCGCAGCCGGTTGCGCATGTGATCGAGCATGCGGTGATCGCACGCGACGGCCACGCGTTGGAAGTGCGCCTTTACACACCGGAAGGGCTGCCCGATGGACCGGCACCGGCGTTGTTGTTCGCGCATGGCGGCGGATGGTTCCAGTGTTCGCTGGCGGTCTATGACGGCCCCTGCCGCGCGCTGGCCAATGCCAGCGGCTGCGTGATTGTCGCCGTGGGCTACCGGCTGGCGCCGGAGCATCCGTTCCCGCTGCCGCTGCACGACGTTGCCGATGCCTGGTCGTGGCTGCTGGCCAACGCGGTCAGCCTCGGACTGGACCCGCAACGGCTGGCAATCGGTGGCGACAGTGCCGGCGGCAATCTGGCAGCCGCCTGCTGCCTGCGGCTGCGCGATCTCGGCCTGCCGCAGCCACGCCACCAGTTGCTGCTGTACCCGGCACTGGATGCCGGCATGGGCAGCGACTCCTATCGCGAGTACGCCAGTGGCTACTACCTCAGCGCCGAACTGATGCAGCGTTGCTGGCAGGCCTATCTCGGTGATCCTGCCACACCGCCGGCACTGGCCTCGCCTGCCCATGCAACGGATCTGCATGGACTGGCACCAGCCTCGGTACTCAGCTGCGAGCACGACCCGCTGCGTGATGAGGCCGAACAGTACGCACGGCGGCTGCAGGCGGCAGGTGTCGACTGCACGCTCGAGCGGCTGTGCCGGGGATGATCCATGCCTGCATCCACCTGCACGCGGTCAGTGCCAGCACCGACGTGGCGGCACATTGTGCCGGCGCGCTGCTGCGCCGGGCCCTGTCCTGAACCGGTCAGGGGCGGTAGCCGACGCGGCGCGACCACCGTCCCGGCCCGGCGCTTGGCAAGCCCGGCAGGCAGCGCTACACTGAAACCCTGCCGTGGGGCCATAGCTCAGCTGGGAGAGCGCGTCGTTCGCAATGACGAGGTCAGGAGTTCGATCCTCCTTGGCTCCACCACTTTTCAGAAGAACCCGCAGATCCTCGCGATCTGCGGGTTTTTTCTTTTCCGGGTGCTGGCTCAGGCAGGCTCCTGGCCGCCATCCTTGCGCTGCGGGCTGCGCGAATGCGTATCGCGCACCTGTTGATCGCGCTGCCCCGGCCGCTGCCTGGCCACATCGTCCTGCTTCCTGTCCTGGCGGCTTTCCTGCACGCCCTGCTTCGGATCGTTCTGGCGGTTGCTGCGCACGTTCATCGAACACTCCCTCGCCGGCGGAAAGCCCGCGCTGGCGTCCACGCTAGAGACTGCCGGGTAAGCCGCAGGTCAACCTGCCGCCAACGCCGCGTGCAGCCGCGCACTCAGGTCCGCGTGATCGACACCCCACCCTCCACGCGCATCGCGGTACCGGTAACGAAACTGCTTTCATCGCTGGCCAGGAACAGCGCCGCGTTGGCGATCTCCTCCGGCTCGGCCATGCGCTTCAGTGCGTGCAGCGAGCGCACGAAGTCGCGCGCATCGCCGGTCGGTGCCGCCTGCCGGCCCATCTCGGTATCGGTGCCACCGGGCAGCAGCACGTTGCTGCGCACGCCGCGCGCACCGTATTCGGCGGCGATCACCTGGCTCAGGCCGATCAACCCGGCCTTGCTCGACGCATAGGCCGCCATGCCGGGGAAGCCCACGGTGTGGCCGACAAAAGTGCCAACAAACACCAGCGAGCCGCCGCCGCGCGCCAGCAGTGCCGGCAACTGCGCACGTGCGGCATGGAACGCGGCATCCAGATTGGTGGCCATCACCTCGCGCCAGGCGTCCACCGGGAACTCCGCTGCCGGCACGCCTGGGCCGAGCATGCCGGCATTGTTGAGCGCGATGTCCAGGCCGCCGAAGGAATGCTGGGCCAGTTCCACCAGCGCCGGGGCCGTGGCCGGATCCGCCACGTCGGCGGCATGCACCACCACCTCGCCGCCGGCGGCACGGATCTGCTCGGCCAGCGCCAGCAGTGGCTCCGGCCGCCGTGCGTTGAGCACCAGCTTCGCCCCTTCGGCGGCGAAGCGCAGCGCGCTGGCGCGGCCGATGCCGGCGCTGGCTCCGGTGATGAGGGCGATCTTATCGTTCAGGCGCATGGTGGCAGTACCGGTTGTGGAGTGGCCGCCACGATGCCGCGCCTTCGGCCTGCCAACACTCCGTTTCCGGGCCTGGCCCGTCGGTGCAGTAAACGGAGTTTCCGCAGAACCGGCACGTGCCAGAATCCGCCCATGGACAGCACCGCCTCCCCCACGACCGACGCCCGCGTCGAACGGGTCTGCCGCCATCTGCAGGCCAGCCTCGACGAACCCTCGCTGCAGGAACTGGCCGACATCGCAGGCTGCAGCCCGACCCGCCTGCATCGCCTGTTCAAGCAGGCAACCGGGCTGACCCCGAAGCAGTACGCTGCGGCACTGCGCGCCGACCGCCTGCGCACTGGGCTGCAACAGCAGGAACGCATCACCGATGCCTTCCACGATGCCGGCTTCGGTTCCAGTGGGCGCTTCTACGAGAACGCACCGAAATTGCTGGGCATGACGCCCAAGCAATGGCGCGCAGGCGGGCGCGGCGAAGTCATCCACTTCGCGCTTGCCGAAAGCTCACTGGGCAGCGTGCTGGTGGCCAGCAGTGCCACCGGCGTGGTCGCGATCCTGCTCGGCGACGATCCGGAGACGCTGCTGCAGTCATTGCAGCAACGCTTCCGCCAAGCCGAACTGGTCGGTGCCGACCAGGGCTATGAGCAACTGGTGGCACAGGTGGTAGGCCTGGTCGAGGATCCTTCGCGAGGCGCCACGCTGCCGCTGGATATCCGCGGCACCGCGTTCCAGCAACGGGTGTGGCAGGCACTGCAGCAGATTCCGCGCGGGCAGACCGCGTCGTATGCAGATGTCGCCGCGCGCATCGGCGCCCCGCGCTCGAGCCGTGCGGTTGCCCGCGCATGCGCGAGCAACCCGCTGGCGGTGGCAGTCCCCTGCCACCGCGTGGTGCGCCGCGACGGCGACCTGTCCGGCTATGCGTGGGGCGTAGCGCGCAAGCGCGAACTGCTGCGCCGGGAAAAGGCCTCGACTGCCTGAAGCAGGTGCCGACCTTGATCGGCACGCTCAGCTTCCGGTAGGTGCCGACCTTGGTCGGCACGCCGCCAAGCCCTCAATCCAGCTTCACCACCAGCTTGCCGAAGTTGCGCCCCTGCAACAGCCCAAAGAACGCCTCCGGCGCATTCTCCAGCCCTTCCACCACATCTTCGCGGTACTGGATGCGACCTTCGCGCAGCCACTGCCGCATCTCGCGTTCGAAGTCCGGCCACAGGTGGTTGAAGTCGTGCACGATGAAACCACGCACGGTCAGGCGCTGGCGCAGGATCTGGCTGAACAGTGCGGGCAACCGGTCCGGGCCGGGCTGCTCGATGCCCCGCTCGTTGTAGGTGGCGATGGTGCCGCACACTGGAATGCGGGCGAAGTCGTTGAGCAGCGGCAGCACCGCATCCAGCACGTGCCCGCCCACGTTCTCGAAATACACGTCGATGCCCGCGGGCACCGCCGCGCGCAGCTGTTCGGCAAAGTCGGCCGCACGATGATCCAGCGCCACGTCCACGCCCAGCGTCTGCAGGTAGGCACGCTTGGCTTCGCCACCGGCGATGGCGACCACGCGCGCGCCCTGCAGCTTGGCCAGCTGGGCGACGGTCGCGCCCACCGGCCCGGTCGCGGCAGCCACCACCAGCGTCTCACCCGGCTTCAAACGGGCGATTTCGTGCAGGCTGGAATAGGCGGTGAAGCCGGGCATGCCATATACCCCCAGCGCGGTACTCAACGGCAGGCCGGCCGGATCCAGCCGACGCCCCAGCGCCTTGGCCGGCAGCACCGCATGGGTCTGCCAGCCACCCGGCGCCAGCACCAACTCACCTGTGGTTACGCCCTCGGCGTTCGACTGCAGCACCTCGGCCACGGTCTGCCCTTCCATCACCGCGCCCACCGCCACCGGCGCGGCGTACGACGGGCCCTCGTCCATGCGTCCACGCATGTACGGGTCCAGCGACAGGTAGCGGTTGCGCAGCAGCACTTCGCCATCCCCCAATGCCGGCAGCGCAGCCTGTTCCAGGCGGAAGTTGGCCGCGCTTGGTGCGCCCTGCGGACGCGAGGCCAGCACGATACGGGAGGTAGCGAGGGAATCGGGCATGGTGACCGGCTCTGCTGTTGCCAGCATCAGGAAAGGAATGCCGACACTACGCTGCAACGATCGCCGGCAACGGCCATGAAAACAGCGTTCCATGGACCAGCGCGGCGCGGGTCCGGGCGCAGCCCTTGGCCTTGCAGCTTTGGCGATCGCGGCGATCTGCTGATTTCCACCGCAGACGATGATCGACTGACCACGCCCCCGTCCCACAACGGAGGATCAAGCACTTGCGAGCCCGCAGACGGCAATGTGAAGAAATCTTGGCAAAACGCTTGCCGAAGGCAGCCGACCTCCGTAATATACGCGTCCTTGGCAGCGACCTCGCTGCAACGAAACATGTGGCCGAGTAGCTCAGTTGGTAGAGCAGGGGATTGAAAATCCCCGTGTCGGCGGTTCGATTCCGTCTTCGGCCACCACTTTCGAAGGCCTGCAGAAATGCGGGTCTTTTTTTTCCGGAAACCGGGTTTGATCACGGTTGCCACACAATTTGGCCGAGTAGCTCAGTTGGTAGAGCAGGGGATTGAAAATCCCCGTGTCGGCGGTTCGATTCCGTCTTCGGCCACCATCTTCAGAGACCTGCAGAAATGCAGGTCTTTTTTTTGCGTGCGGCCTGCCATCCACGCATGGCGTGGGTCTACCTGGCGCTGGCCCCTTCCATGGCCTCGATTCATGCCGGGCCACCGCCGTCTGGTTGACGAAACATTTACACCGGTACCCGCCGCGGCACCTACGCTGCAGATTCCTGCCGGAGCCTGCCGATGCAATTGCGCCCCACCCTGCTCGCCTGCCTGCTGCTGGCCGCCGCCCCGGTGATCGCCGCCGAACCGGTGCGTGCAGTCGACACGCTGGACATCGACCGCTATGCAGGCCAATGGCACGAGATCGCTCACCTGCCGGTGTCATTCCAGAAGCAGTGCGTCAGCGAGATCACCGCCAACTACGGGCTGCGCCGCGATGGCCGCATCAGTGTCACCAATGCCTGCCGCAAAGCCGACGGAGAACGCGTGATCGCCGAAGGCGTTGCACGCCCGGTGGCTGGCCATCCCGGCCAACTGCAGGTGCGCTTCGTTCCGGACTGGCTGAGCTGGGTGCCACTGGTCTGGGCCGACTACTGGGTGCTGGCGCTGGACCCGGACTACCAGTGGGCCCTGGTTGGTGAACCGGACCGGAAATACCTGTGGATCCTCTCGCGCCTGCCGGAAATGGACCGCGCCCGGTTCGAGCAGTTGAAGGAAAAAGCCGAAGCCATGGGCTACGACCTGCGCCCGCTGCGCCTGATGGCCCCGCTTCGCGATACGCCCGCCGATTGAGCCGCAGTTCAATCCGTACGCGCACCGTGCGCCCGAAGATCCAGCGCTGCGCACGCCCCGCCGCCATTTTCACGCGCTACCCTCTGCGACGGCTCGCCACAGGCGATCCAAACGACCATACGCCGTAGTATGCTTATTCCAACGCACCGCCTCCAGAGGACCTGCGCCCATGCTCCACCGTTTCCGTATCGCCTTGATCGTCCTGAGCACCCTCGCCCTTGCCGCCTGTGGCAACGGCATCGTCAAGCGTGTTTCGGAACCGGCGGCCAGCCTGCAGCAGCTGACCGTGCGCGCCGACGGCAACTGGACCGTGGCGCTGCGCCTGCAGAACTACAGCTCCATGCCGATGACCTTCGATGACGTCTCGCTGGCACTGACCGTCGGCGACAGCGACGCCGGCACCCTGCAGGCCAAGCCCGGTATCTCCATCGGCGGCACCTCCGCGGATGTCATCAATGTCGACCTGGTGCCCAGTTCGGCCGCACGCCTGGTGGTGGCCGATGCACTGGCCGGCAACCGCACCCTGGCCTATGGCCTGAAGGGAACGGTCGCGGCCACGCCGCAGGAAAAGAAGCAGCGCAGCTTCGATATCAGCAGCCGCAGCACCCTCAACCAGGCCCCGGGCCTGCCGGGCGTGCTGCGCTGATTTCCACCTTCCGTCGCGGCGCCTGGCGCCGCTCTCCCCTGCCCTGATCAAATCGAGACGTACCGATGAGCAGCTACACCGCCCCGCTTTCCGACCTCCGTTTCGCCCTGCACGACGTGCTCAAGGTCGAACCCCTGTTCGCCCGCCTGGGCTTCACCGACGCCACCGCCGACGTGGTCGATGCCGTGCTGGAAGAAGCTGGCCGCTTCAGCGCCACCGTGCTGGCCCCGCTCAACAGCGTTGGCGATGAGATCGGCTGCGTGCTCGACCAGGCCACCGGTGAAGTGACCACCCCGCCCGGCTTCAAGCAGGCCTACGACCAGTTCGTCGATGGCGGCTGGACCGGCCTGACCGCCTCGCCGGAACTGGGTGGCCAGGGCCTGCCGCACACCCTTGGCGTGCCGCTCAACGAAATGATCAACGCCGCCAACCTGGCTTGGGGCAACTTCCCGCTGCTCTCGCACGGCGCCATCGAAGCGCTGAAGCAGCACGGCGAGGCCTGGCAGCACGAGGCCTTCCTCAAGCCGCTGATCGAGGGCCGCTGGACCGGCACCATGTGCCTGACCGAGCCGCACTGCGGTACCGACCTGGGCCTGCTGAAGACCAAGGCCGAGCCGAACGCCGATGGCAGCTACTCGATCACCGGCACCAAGATCTTCATCACCGCCGGCGAGCACGACCTGACCGAAAACATCGTGCACCTGGTGCTGGCCAAGCTGCCCGACGCCCCTCCGGGCGCCAAGGGCATCTCGCTGTTCGTCACGCCCAAGTTCAAGGTCGACCGCGATGGCAATGTCGGCGAGCGCAACGCACTGCGCTGCGGCTCGATCGAGCACAAGATGGGTATCAAGGGTTCGGTCACCTGCGTGATGAACTTCGACGGTGCGCAGGGTTACCTGGTCGGCCAGCCGCACAAGGGCCTGCAGGCCATGTTCACCATGATGAACACCGCGCGCCTGGGCGTCGGCCTTCAGGGCATCGGCCTGTCCGAGCGCGCTTACCAGAACGCACTGAAGTACAGCCGTGAACGCCTGCAGTCGCGCGCCCTGAGCGGTGCGAAATTCCCGGACAAGCCGGCCGACCCGATCCTGGTGCACCCGGATGTGCGCCGCATGCTGCTGACGGTGAAGTCGCTGGTCGAAGGCAGCCGCCTGCTGGCCCTGCACGCCGCCACCCTGATCGACGTCGCCCACCATGCCGAGGATGCCGCCGAGCGCGAGCGCGCCGACACCCTGGTGAGCTTCCTGACCCCGATCTCCAAGGCCTGCCAGACCGAATGGGGCATCGAGAACACCTACAACGCCCTGCAGTGCTTCGGTGGCCACGGCTACATCCGCGAACACGGCATGGAACAGCTGGCCCGCGATGCCCGCATCACCACGCTGTATGAAGGCACCACCGGCATCCAGGCGCTGGACCTGATCGGCCGCAAGACCGCCTCCAGCCAGGGCGCCGGCCTGAAGCTGATGCTGGCCGAGATCGAAGCCTTCGCCAAGGAGCATGAAGGCAACGAAGCGCTGGCCGAGTTCATCGGCCCGCTGCGCGCCAAGGCCGCCGAATGGGGCAAGCTGACCCTGGACGTGCTGCAGCGCGCGGCCGGCAATCCAGACGAACTGGGTGCGGCCAGCTACGACTACCTGTTCTATTCGGGCTACGTGGTACTGGCCTACTGGTGGGCCCGCAGCGTGGCCGCCGCCGACGCCAGCGCGCACGGCGCCGCCTTCGCCCAGGGCAAGCGCGAAACCGCCCGCTTCTACTTCGCCCGTGTGCTGCCGCGCACCCTCAGCCACGCCGCCGCGATCCAGGCCGGCGCCGCCCCGCTGATGGCGATGGACGACGAGCGCTTCGGCGCCTGAGCCGGGCTGCCGCCCGGCACCCGCGGTAGTGCCGGCCGCTGGCCGGCAACCGCAATAGCTGGCTTCCTGCGGGATGGCGAGGTGGGTCCAATTGCGGGGGACGGCGCAAATACGTTCCTTTAGCCTCGATCGCGCCATCCATGGCGCTCACGCCCCCGCAACCGGACCCACCCCGCCTTCGACAGATTTCCGCTGCTGCAGATCCACGCCACGCGTGGATGAGAACCCCCTAAATCCCTCTGGAGAAGAGCCCCCTTTTGTTAAAGGGGGCGCGCCGACAGGCGCGGGGATTAGGAAGAATGCGCGGGCAACCCAGCGCGCCAACGGCGGGCTGGGTTGCTAAAGGGGGCGCACCGACAGGTGCGGGGGATTAGGAGGAATGCGCGGACCTGAATCGTTGCGATTTGCGTATCGCCGACAGGCGATACACAAATCGTCAACATTCAGGTATAAGCTGTTCTCCCGATGGAGACAGACACTACACGCTTGGGTCTGATCGAAGCCGGAGCTCCGTTTTCTGCTCCGGGCGCCGAAGCATCGCCCAACGCCACGACGCTGCATCGCCCCGGTTCGGTCCGGCTGCTCTCGCTTGATGCCCACGGACGCGTACTGGACTGGATCACCTGGCAGGATGCGGCGTGCCTCTACGCCCGCGAAGCGGTGGCCTGGACGCTGGGCGATCCCTGCCTGCACATCCACGGCGGCACCAATCGCTTCAGCGGCCTGCAGAGCGGCATGGACCTGCACCCGATCATCGCCGCGCGCGGCCATGCCCGCTCCCGCGCGATCGACCCCACGCCGAACCTGACCAACCCGGCCCTGTTCGCCCGCGACGCCCACCTGTGCATGTACTGCGGCCAGCAGTTCAACCGCCCCACGCTCACCCGCGACCACGTCGTGCCACTGTCCAAGGGCGGCCTGGACTGCTGGGAAAACGTGGTCACCGCCTGTTTCCACTGCAACTCGCGCAAGAGCGACCGCACCCCGCAGCAGGCCGGAATGCCGCTGCTGGCCGTGCCCTACCGGCCCAGCTGGATCGAGCACCTGATCCTGTCCAACCGCAACATCCTGGCCGACCAGATGGCCTTCCTGAAGGCGCAATTGCCCAAGCGGTCGAAACTGAGCACCTGAACGCCTGAAAATGCAACCCTCACCGTCCTGTCACGGACGGCGGCGTTTGCTTGCCCCACCCCCGTTTGAGGGCGAAAATGGGCATTCAGAAAAAGTGCGAACATGATGATCGACTCTGCCCGCTATCCCCGCCTCGCGCGCATCCAGACGCCGGATGACCTGCGCACGTTCGACGAATCCGAACTGAGGGCGGTTGCCGACGAACTGCGCGCCTACCTCATCGAATCGGTGGGCAAGAGCGGTGGCCACTTCGCCGCCGGCCTGGGCGTGATCGAACTCACCGTGGCCCTGCACTACCTGTACCAGACTCCGGTCGACCAGCTGGTCTGGGACGTCGGTCACCAGACCTACCCGCACAAGATCCTGACCGGGCGCCGCGACCAGATCCACACCGTCAAGCAGAAGGACGGCGTCGCGCCATTCCCGAAGCGCGAGGAGAGCGAATACGACACCTTTGGCGTCGGCCACTCCTCCACCTCGATCTCGGCGGCACTCGGCATGGCCATTGCCCGCCAGTCCGAAGGCGACGACCGCAAGATCGTGGCGGTGATCGGTGACGGTGCGATGACCGCCGGCATGGCCTTCGAAGCGCTGATGCACGCCGGCGGCATGGACCCGGAACCGAACCTGCTGGTGATCCTCAACGACAACAACATGTCGATCTCCGAGGCGGTCGGCGGCCTGACCAAGATGCTCGGCCGTGCCACCGGCAGCCGGACGCTCAATGCGCTGCGCGAAGGCGGCAAGAAGATCCTCGGTGACAAGAAGAACAACCCGGCGCGTTTCGTGAAGCGCTGGGAAGAACACTGGAAGGGCATGTTCGTGCCGTCCACGATGTTCGAGGAGATGGGCTTCCACTACACCGGCCCGATCGACGGCCACGACATGCCCGCCCTGCTGTCCACGCTGAAGACGCTGCGCGCCTCCAAGGGCCCGAAGCTGCTGCACGTGATGACCACCAAGGGCAAGGGCTACGAGCCGGCCGAAGGCGACCAGATCGGTTACCACGCCGTGGGCCCGTTCGATCCGGACAAGGGCCTGGTGGCCAAGGCCGGTGCCAAGAAGCCGACCTATACCGATGTGTTCAGCGACTGGCTGTGCGATGCCGCCGCCGCCGAGCCCCGCCTGTACGGCATCACCCCGGCGATGCGCGAAGGCTCCGGCCTGGTGCGTTTCAGCAAGGAATACCCGCAGCGCTATTTCGACGTGGCGATTGCCGAACAACATGCGGTCACCCTCGCCGCCGGCATGGCCACCCAGGGTGGCAAGCCGGTGGTGGCGATCTACTCGACCTTCCTGCAGCGCGCGTACGACCAGCTGGTACATGACGTGGCGATCCAGGACCTGGACGTGCTGTTCGCGATCGACCGCGCCGGCGTGGTCGGCCCGGACGGTGCGACCCACGCCGGCAACCTCGACCTGAGCTTCCTGCGCTGCGTGCCGAACATGGTGGTCATGGCGCCATCCAATGAAGCCGAATGCCGGCAGATGCTCAGCACCGGCCTGCAGCACCCGGGCCCGGCTGCCGTGCGCTATCCGCGCGGCACCGGCACCGGCGTCGCCGCTGGCACCGACCTGTCCACCCTGCCGATCGGCAAGGGCGAGCTGCGCCTGCAGGGCAGTCGTATCGCCCTGCTCGCCTTCGGCAGCACCGTGGCCGCCGCCGAACAGGTTGGCCGCGAGCTGGGCCTGAGCGTGGTCAACATGCGTTTCATCAAGCCGCTGGACCGCGAGCTGGTGCTGGCTGTCGCCGCCCAGCACGAGGGACTGGTGACGATTGAAGACAACGTGGTGGCCGGTGGCGCCGGCTCCGGCGTCGGTGAGCTGCTCAATGCCGAGGGCGTGCTGCGCCCGATCCTGCATCTGGGCCTCCCCGACAGCTACCAGCACCACGCCAGCCGCGAGGACCTGCTGGCCGAAGCCGGCATCGACGCAGCGGGCATCCGTGCGGCCGTGCTCAAGCGTTGGCCGCAGCTGGTCACAGGTACCCCGCCGCTGAGCGCGGCGGGCTGAGGCCGATTGCCAGCGCATGGCGTGGATAGCGGGACCCGGAAACAGGATCTGGCCTGACACCCCCGCCCTCAGCCGTAGCTGACCGCTTCCACGAAGGCGCCGCTGGCTTCCACGCGCACCGCGGCGCGCTGCCCGGTATCGACAAAGTGCAGGCGCGCCAGGGTTTCAGCGAAGTCGAACGCGCGGGCACCGTCGCGGAAATCGATCGGCTCCGGCCGGTCCGGATGCAGCACGCGCCATTGGCGCTGTTCGCATTGCAGGCGGATCAACATGCGGCTCACTCCTTGAGGCAGCGTATCGACGGTAGCGGGACATTCCTGCCGATCACGGCAGGCATCGTCGCAACAGATCAGGGACACACAGAGATGCCCTGATCGCAGAAGATACGGCAATTCAAAATGTGAGCTGTATCAGATTTTTCTGATTTTAGAGGGGCACGCTCAGTTCACCTGGAACTGTGCCCGGCAGCCGTCGCTGACCCAGATGCCACGACGATCCCAGCCCCAGGTCTGGCCCTCGATGCAGGCACTGCGCGAATCCTGGCGAACCAGGCGCACGCCGCGGCGGATGCGGGCGTCGCAGTACTCCTGGCGATGCCCATTGGAATGACAGGTGATCACCTCGCCGCCGCCCCAACCGTTGCCGTTGCCCCAGCCACCCCCATTGCCCCAGCCACCGCCACGACGGTACTCGCCGACGAACTCGGCGCGGCAGCCCTGGGTCACCCAGACGCCATAGCGCGACTGGCCCCAGGTCTCACCTTCCACGCACGGCGAGCCGGACAACTGGCGGATCATCCGCGCGCGGCCCTCCAGACGGCACTCGTTGCTACGGTTCTTGATCGACTCGCAGCGCACGATGCCGCTGCCTTCGCGGCCACCGTAGCGGTCATCGTCATAGCCGTAGCCATAGCTCTGCGCCTGGGCGCCACCCGCCGCCGCCAGCATCGGCAGCAGGGTGCAGGCCAGGGTACGCCAGGTGAGTGCCTTGCCCATCGAGATCTCCAGATGAATACGATGGCGCAAGCATCCGGGATTCCCGGCACGGCGCACAGGGGGGCGCGTGACGCCGGTTTTTCCCCATTCAAACAACGCAACCGTAGCTGACTGCACGCAACGACCGGCATCAGTCTCCTACGTGCAGGGCATCCACCGCGCTGCCGAGCGCCTCGACCCGCACCGTGCTGCGCTGGCCGGTGCGACGGTGGTGCTCGAGGGCCCGCGCCGCGGCGACATCGAAAGCCTCGGCGCCCCGCGCATATCGGGTTGCGTCATGCACCTGCGGATCCAGCACGGACCAGTGCCGGGCGTTGCGTTGAACGGTAATGACCATGAGGGGCTCCTGCGGATGGAAGGATGCGACGGCAGGCGGACGGTCCACGTGCCGGTACACCTTCAGGCTAGCGATCACCTCAGGGGTGGCCCATCAGATTTGTACGAAAATGCCGCGCCCTCCGGTCAGCCCTTGCCTGCCCTCACATCCCTGAGTCCATTTAGCCTGTTCATTCCGTGATTCTTGTCACGGAGTCAGCCGGGCTTCACACTACCGTCATCAACAGGGGCCCCTTCCACATGCGCACCTTCTTCTCGCAGCAGCGTTGGACGCTGCTGAAGTTCTATTTCGTGGCCAGCTACCTCGTGCTGATCGAGGAACTGATCCGCGCCGCCATGCACTGAGCGCTTGCTGCAGGGCTATTTGCGACAGACACTGTCGCTTTAGGCACGGAGCCCGCCCGATGAAAGCGCTTCTTCTGATTCCAGCCCTGCTGGTGCTGTCCGCCTGTGCCAACCAGCATCAGGCCGCTGCGCGTGCCGATACGGCGGCCACTTCGCCCGCCACGCCGAAGGTCGGTGGCGACCGCGATGCCCACGGTTGCATCGGTTCGGCCGGCTACCAGTGGTGCGAGCACAGCCAGCGTTGCGAACGTCCGTGGGAACTGGCGCAGGCACAGGGCCTGGCCAACACCGCCGAAGCCATCGATGCCTACTGCGCGAAGCCGGCCAGCCCGGCGCGCAAGTGAGTCGCGCCGCCCATGGCTGAGCTGAGTCCGCTCCCCACCCTGGCCCCAGGCCGCTACCGCCACTTCAAGGGCGGCGAGTACGAAGTGCTCGACATCGTCCGCAGCAGCGAGACCCTGCAGCCGATGGTGCTGTACCGCGCGCTGTATGGCGAAGGTGGCCTGTGGGTACGCCCGTACGCCATGTTCGTCGAGCAGGTGCCCGGCGAGCACGGACCGCAACCGCGTTTCGCCCGCGTCGACGCATGAGGGTTCCGCTGCCGGCCATGGCCGGCAGCGCGCGGTAACGCGGCGGGCCTGCGTTACAATCGTACCGTCCAGTCGGTTTCTTCCCGCCATGTCCGCATCCCCCTCCCGTTCGCGCCGCAAGGCGCCCGACAGCGTGCGCCAGTCACTGCTGCAGGCCACCATTGAAGTGATCGGCCGTAACGGCCTGGCCGCGCTGACCGTGCAGGACGTCGCGCAGGCCGCCGGTGTCAGCAAGGGTGCGTTGTTCCATCATTTCAGCAGCAAGCAGGTGCTGGTGGATGAAGCCATCGGAGCGCTGATTGGAGAATTCGAAGCGCGCGTGCGCGCCCTGCTGCAGGAAAACCCCGAAGGCCATGGCCGTTTCAGCCGCGCCTATGTACAGGCCAACTTCGAGCATCTGCTGCAGCAGGAGCAGGACAACGACATCGGCCTGACCTTGGGCAACCTGATGGAACCGGGCCTGCTTGCGCACTGGCGCAACTGGAAGCGCGCGATGCTGGCCGAGTTCCCTGGCGAAGCCGGCGACCCACGGCTGTACGCGGCGCGCTGCGCTGCCGATGGCTACTGGGCCACGGCCTATGGGCGTCCGCTGGGCGAGGAAGAACGTGCCAATGCATTGGCCATGGCCGAACAGGCCCTGAAACTGTGCGACCCGCAGTGAGCTGGAGCGCTCGATGAATCCCTACCTCTACCTTGCCGCTGCCATCGTGCTGGAAGTGATTGCCACATCACTGCTGAAGGCATCCGACGGCATGAGCCGGCTGGCGCCGACACTGGGCGCACTGGTCGGCTACGGGCTGTGCTTCTACCTGCTGTCGATGACCATGAAGTCGATCCCGACCGGCATCGCCTACGCAATCTGGTCCGGCGTCGGCATCGTGCTGATCTCACTGATCGGGCTGGTGGTGTTCAAGCAGCGCCTGGATGCACCGGCGTTGACCGGCATCGGCCTGATCTGCGCCGGCGTACTGGTGATCAACCTGTTCTCGCGCAGCAGCGCGCACTGAGCACGCTGCTGCGCGATCAACGCTAGCTGACCTTCTTCGCTACGGTCATGCCGAGCAGGAACAGCACCACGGCGATGATGATGCCGGCCCAGAACAGGAACTTGGCGATACCGACCGCGGCACCGGCAATGCCACCGAAGCCGAGCACGCCTGCGATCACACCGATGACGGCGAAGATGATGGCCCACTTGATCATGTCAAACCTTTCCCCGCGGGGACTGCGTACTGGATGATCAGGCTAGGCCGTGGCCGATGCGGCAATCGTGAACAGGCCGCGTGCGCGGCGTGAATCAGCGCGGACGGAAGCGCAGCAGCGCGACGGCAAACGCCAGGAACACGCTGCCCACCAGGCGCTCGAACCAACGTCGCGCAAACGGCTTGGCCAACCAGCGGCGAAGGCCATGGCCACCGGCCGCATACATCACGTACCAGAACAGTTCGCACGCGGCAAAGGTGGCCACCAGCACGCTGTACTGCAGCGCCTGGCCGCGTGACGGGTCGACGAACTGCGGCAGGAACGCCGCCGCGAACAGCAGCAGCTTGGGATTGCTCAGGCCCACCAGAAGGCCACCACGGAACACCTTCCACGCGCCCAGCGAGGCCGCAACCGGCGGCGTAGCATCGACCGTCACCGGCGGTGCCGGCCGGCAACTGTCACGCCATGCCTTCAGGCCCAGCCAGGCCAGATAGGCCACGCCCAGATAACGCAGCACCTCGAACAGCATCGGCGACGAATGCAGCAGCGCACTCAGGCCTGCTGCGGAGGCCGCCAGCACCAGCAGCATCGCCAGCAGGCAGCCGGCCATCGCCGGCACACTGCCACGGAACCCCAGCCCGACGCTGCGACCGAGGATATGCAGCATGTTCGGCCCCGGCGTACCACACAGAACGAACACCGTGGCGAGGAACCACCACCAGGTATGCAGGGCCATAGCGCACATCCACTTCAGAAGATCCAACCAGCATAGAGTGCGCCGGGCCTGGCGCGGCACACACAGCGCAGCATGGATGTGGTGGTTACAGATCGCCGCCATCGGCAACCGGGCACCATCTGTGCTGCAATGAGGGCTCCTGGCACGGAGCGGCGCATGAAGACCCTTGGCCTGATTGGTGGCATGAGCTGGGAAAGCTCGGCCCAGTACTACCGGCTCATCAACGAGGAGGTACGGCGGCGGCTCGGCGGTGCGCACTCGGCACAGCTGCTGCTGTGGTCGGTGGATTTCGCCGGCATCAAGCAGCTGCAGCACGAAGGCGACTGGGACACCCTGGGTGACCACATGGTCGATGGCGCGCGGCGCCTGCAGGCGGGCGGCGCCGACCTGCTGCTGATCTGCACCAATACCATGCACAAGCTGGCCGACCGCATCGAGGCGGCCTGCACGCTGCCGCTGCTGCATATCGCCGACCCCACCGCCCAGGCCATCGTGCAGGCAGGCGCACGCAAGGTGGGCCTGCTCGGCACCGCCTTCACCATGGAACAGGACTTCTACCGCGGCCGGCTGCAGGATCGCTTCGGACTGGAGGTGCTGGTACCCGAAGCCGATGATCGTCGCAGCGTGCACGACATCATCTACCAGGAGTTGATCGCTGGTGTGGTCAGCGAGCACTCACGGCAGGTCTATGCCGGCGTGATCGCGCGACTGGTGGCGCGCGGTGCCGAAGCAATCATTCTTGGCTGCACCGAGATCATGCTGCTGGTACGCCCGGAGGACAGTGCAGTGCCGCTGTTCGATACCACCGCCCTGCATGCGCGGGCCGCCGTGGACACGGCCCTGGCTTGAATCAATGCGCGCCGGAGCGCGGAATCAGTCCGCGCCCTGCACCTCCAGCGCGGTGATCAGCCACTCGACCACCGCCGGTGAATCGCACAGGAAGAAGATGGCGTCACCGGAGCGTGCTTCGGTAAGCAGCCGATAGATCGTGATCGCCACCGCCGACTGGTTGGCGATGAACACTTCCGGGCTGCGCGGCCCTTCACTATGCCCGGCAACAGCATGCAATGCCTTGCGCGCAGCCACAGTGGCAGCCGGGTCCGCGCTGCGGGTCAGTTCCGGCCCGCGCAGCCCCCAGGCAACGAACACATGCTTGCCCTTGAACGTAGTGTCCAGGATCCGCACCTCGGCGCCACCTGCGTCGGCCGAGCGATGAATGACGGTACTGCTGATCAACGCAACCCCCTGTGGTCGTCGTGGTCCGCGCATCCTCCCCCACAGGCCGCCCGCACACCAGTGACGGCAGCCACAGGCTGCGCCGACAGGCGTGGAAGACATGTAAGAAGGTGTAAACCGATGCGATCGGATGTGCAGCGATGATACGGGATGTAAGCCTCTGCATGGGCTGGTGCGCACTACTAAATCCCTCCTGAGCCGCTTCCGGAACGATGCGTTCCGACGGCCCCGTGCTGGGTCATTCTTGCCGCCCGAATCCCCGCCCGAGGCTCCCCCATGACCCTTCGCCCGCTGCTGCCGATCACCGGCGCCGCCCTTGCCCTGCTGCTGGCCGCCTCCGCCGTGGCCGCCCAGGACTACGACACTGATCACATTCCAGCGCTGCGCTGCGAATCCCAGTTCAACAAGACCGAGCAATGCCCCATCGAGGGACCGATGCGCCTGGCCAGGCAGCTGTCGGTGACCCGTTGCGTGGAAGACCAGAACTGGGGCCAGAGCCGGCGCATGCTGTGGGTGACCGACGGCTGCCGCGCCGAGTTCGTTGCCGACGAACACGGCCGCTGGCCGGGACGTGGCCGCAGCCGTGATCGCGACAACGAGGGCGAACGCCTGGTCTGCGAGTCCTACGAGAACAAGGACAAGGAGTGCCGGATTCGCGTGCGCCATGAGGTACGGCTGGTCAGGCAGAAATCGGTGACAGCCTGCATCGAGGACCGCAACTGGGGCTGGGACCGCCGTGGGGTGTGGGTCAGCGACGGCTGCCGTGCCGAGTTCCGGGTGTATTGACTGCCGGCCGCGCGCTGGCTGCATCGAGCAGGCGTGCGTGCCAGGCGGAGTCGATAGACTATGGCCTGCACGGCAGGGAGCACGACATGGAACGATGGTATCTGGCGACGCTGCTGGCGTTGATCCTGCATCAGATCGACGCTGCGTTCTGGCAGGAATGGGCCATGTTCCATGTCCCCGGTGGCATCCAGGGCTTCCTGCTGTTCAACCTGTTCGCAGTCGGCGCCGTGCTTTGGGGTTATCGCCAGATCGTGCTGGGCACATCCACGGCGCGCAGCTATGCACTGGCGTGCGGGGGGCTCGGCATTGGCACGGCACTGATCCATCTGGCCTTTGCCCTGTTCGGTCGCAGTGAATTCCACCTGCCGCTGTCGATTGCCGTCCTGCTCGCCTGCTTTGTGTCGGGTGGCGGCCTGTTGCTGAAGCTGCGCCCGCGATGAACCGGACGTCCTCTTCTCCGCACCTGCGCGACGGCATTCCGCAGGACGCAGATGCCTTGATCGCGCTCGACAGCGTGGCAGCCACTGATCCACGGCGGATCATGCAGATTGCCGACTGGCTGGCGCACGGCGTCGTGCAGGTCGCCGAGCAGGACGGCAAGATCGTCGGCTACCTGGTCATCCATCACCACTTCTTTGGCGAAGCCTTCATTGAAATGTTGATGGTGGCGCGCGAACAGCGCAGCCAGGGCATCGGCGCCATCCTGCTGCGGCACGCGATCACGTGGCGCGGTGGCGGCAAGCTGTTCACCTCGACCAATGCCTCCAACACGGGCATGCAACGCCTGCTCGCTGCCGCCGGCTTCGTGGGCAGCGGCATCGTGCATGGCCTGGATGAAGGCGATCCGGAACTCATCTACCGCTTCGCGGAAGACTGATCAGCATCTGCAGAACGCACAAAAAAGCCCACGCATTGCTGCGCAGGCTCCTTGATTCATCACAGTGGTCGGGACGGCCGGATTCGAACCGACGACCCTCTGCCCCCCAGGCAGATGCGCTACCAGGCTGCGCTACGCCCCGACTGATGCTGCGACGTGCCCGCCAGTGCGGCGGGCCGTGAAGTATAGCGGATTACGATGGAAATGGGATCAGCGGCGCAACAACTGCAGCACTTCTTCCAGCTCCATGCGCACCTGCTTGATGATCTGGTTGCTCAGCGCCGATTCCTCGCGGGCATCGGGGCCATCCAGGCGCAGGCGGGCACCACCGATGGTGTAGCCCTGTTCGTACAGCAGGCTGCGGATCTGCCGCACCATCAGCACGTCATGGCGCTGGTAGTAGCGGCGGTTGCCTCGGCGCTTGGCCGGCTCAAGGCTGGGAAACTCGGTTTCCCAGTAGCGCAGGACGTGCGGCTTGACGTCGCACAGCTCGCTGACCTCACCAATTGTGAAGTAGCGCTTGGCCGGGATCGGCGGTAGTTCGCGGTTACTGCCCGGATCCAGCATAAGCCTCCACCCTCTCCTTGAGCTTCTGGCCCGGACGGAAGGTGACCACCGTACGGGCGGAAATCGGAATTTCCTCGCCGGTCTTGGGGTTGCGACCCGGGCGCTGGTTCTTGCGCCGCAGATCGAAATTACCGAAGCCCGACAGCTTCACCTGACGTCCCTGTTCCAATGCTTCACGCAGCACATCGAAAAACGCGTCGACGAATTCCTTGGCTTCACGCTTGTTCAGACCGACTTCGTCGAACAGCTTTTCCGCCATCTCCGCCTTGGTCAATGCCATTGCCTGCTACCCCCGAGTGCTGCCCGCTCAGCCGCGGATCCGGGCGTGGTGTTCACGCTCGATGGCAGTGACCGCCTCGGCCACCACCGCATCCACGTCGCGGTCCGTCAGAGTGCGCGACTTGTCCTGCAAAATCAAGCCCATAGCGAGACTCTTGAAGCCCGGCTCGACGCCCTGGCCAACATAGCGGTCGAACAGGTTCAGGTCGCGCAGCAGCGGGCCGGCGGCCTGGCGGACGGTCGCCGCCAGGTCGGCCCAGGCCACCTGCTCAGGCACCAGGAACGCCAGGTCGCGGCGCACTGCCGGGAAGCGCGACAGCTCGCCTGCACGCGGCAGGCGACGGGCGGTCAGCGGTTCCAGGTCCAGTTCGAAGGCGTACACGTCGGCTTCGATGTCCATCGCCCTGGCCAGGCGCGGGTGGATCTGGCCGATCCAGCCAATCGCCACGCCATCGCGGAACACCTCGGCCGAACGCGCCGGGTGGCCGTAGGCGCGGGCCGACGGACGGAACTCCAGCTGCGCGCCACTGGCAGCCGCCAGCGATTCCAGGTCGCCCTTCAGGTCATGGAAATCGACCTTGCGGGTCGGCAGGCCCCACTGCACCGCCTGCGCCTCACCGCAGACCGCAGCGGCCACGCGCGGGGTTTCCAGCGGCGCCGGTTGGCCGTCTCCGCTCTGCTGGGCAAACACACGGCCGATCTCGAACAGGCGCACGCGGCCCAGCTGGCGCGCGGCATTGCGGCCAAGCGTGGCGACCAAGCCCGGCAGCAGCGAAGGACGCATCACCGCCAGTTCCGCCGACAGCGGGTTGGCCAGCGGCACCAGACCGTCGCGCAGCTGCCACTGGGTCAGCAGCGCGTCGTCGACGAAGGCGAAGTTGACGGTTTCCTGCTGGTCACGGGCGATCAGCTGGCGGCGCACGCTCAGCGCGTCCAGCTGGGTCTCGCTCGGCATCGCCACGCGTGAGGCACCGCCCGGCAGCGTGGTCGGGATCTGCTCGTAACCGTGGATGCGGGCCAGCTCTTCGATCAGGTCTTCTTCGATGGCGATGTCGAAGCGGCGGCTCGGCGCCGTGACCTGCCAGCCCTCGGCGGTGGCAACCACGTCCATGCCAAGCGCGCGCAGGATGCGCTCGACTTCGGCATCGTCGATGCTGATGCCGAGCACGCGGGTGATGCGGGCGCGGCGCAGCACGATGGTCGCCGGCTGCGGCAGATCGGCTTCACGCACGGCCTCGGTGACCGGTGCCGGGGTACCGCCGGCCAGGTCCAGCACCAGGCGGGTGGCGTACTCGATCGCGGTGCGCGGCAGCGCCGGATCGACGCCGCGCTCGAAGCGATGGCCGGCATCGGTGTGCAGGCCCAGCTTGCGGCCACGGCCCATGATCGCGGCCGGCGCGAAGTGCGCGGCTTCCAGGAACACGGCGGTGGTCGCGTCGGTGACGCGGGTGTCGAAGCCGCCCATCAGGCCGGCCAGGCCGACCGCACGGTCAGCATCGGTGACCACCAGGAAGCTGTCGTCCAGCGCAGCATCGCGGCCGTCCAGCAGCTTCAGCGTCTCGCCCGCGCGCGAACGGCGCACGGCGATGCTGCCCTGCAGGGTGCCCAGGTCGTAGGCGTGCATCGGCTGGCCCAGCTCCAGCATCACGTACTGGGTGATGTCGACCAGCAGCGAGACCGGACGCACGCCGCTGCGGCGCAGGCGCTCGGCCATCCACAGCGGGGTCCTGGCGGCAGCATTGACGCCTTCGATGACACGGCCCAGGTAACGCGGCGCTTCGGCGCCGGCGTCGAGCTGGATCGACAGTTCGCGGTTGCCAACCGGCACGATGGCATCGGCGGCGAAATCCAGCACTTCACTGCGGGTGGCGGCGGCGACGTCGTAGGCGATGCCGCGCAGGCTGAAGCAGTCGGCGCGGTTCGGGGTCAGCTTGATCTCGATGCTGGCGTCCGGCAGGCCCAGGTACTCGACCAGGGTCTGGCCGATCGGGGCATCGTCCGGCAGTTCCAGCAGGCCGGACGCATCGCTGTCCAGGCCCAGCTCCTTGGCCGAGCACAGCATGCCGTTGGACTCGACGCCACGCAGCTTGGCCGGCTTGATCTTCAGCTCGCCGATCTGCGCGCCAACCATCGCCAGCGGCGCGACCAGGCCCGGGCGTGCGTTCGGTGCGCCGCACACGATCTGCAGCAGTTCGCCCTGCCCGGCATCGACCCTGCACACCTGCAGGCGGTCGGCTTCCGGATGGCGCACGGCTTCAACGATGCGTGCCACGACCACGTGATCGAGGCCTTCGCCAAGCGCGGTTACTTCTTCCACTTCCAGGCCGATGGCGGTCAGCACCGCGCTCAGCTCATCGCGCGAGGCGGAGGTCGGGACGTGGCTGCGCAGCCAGTTTTCGGAGAATTTCATGGTGTCACCCTGGTGGGAGGCGGGCCTCCCGTTGCGGTTTTTGGGGTCGCCCAGCGCATGCGCAAGCAGGCGTCCATCCAGAAAGCAGCCGAGCGTGGCTCGGCTCTACACGGTTGCGGCTTACGCGAACTGCTTCAGGAACCGCACATCGTTCTCGAAGAACGCGCGCAGGTCGTTGACGCCGTAGCGCAGCATCGCAAAGCGCTCCACGCCCATGCCGAAGGCGAAGCCGGTGTAGCGCTCCGGATCGATGCCGACGTTGCGCAGCACGTTCGGATGGACCATGCCGCAACCGAGCACTTCCAGCCAGCGGGTGCTGCCATCGGGCTGCTGCCAGGCGATGTCCACTTCCGCGCCCGGTTCAACGAACGGGAAGTAGCTGGGACGGAAACGCATCTCGAAATCGCGCTCGAAGAACGCGCGCACGAACTCGGCCAACGTGCCCTTCAGGTCGGCGAAGGTCGAATGCTCGTCGACCAGCAGGCCTTCCACCTGATGGAACATCGGCGAGTGGGTCTGGTCGCTGTCGCTGCGGTACACCTTGCCGGCGGCGATCATGCGCAGCGGCGGCGCGTGGTCGCCCATGTAGCGCACCTGCACACCGGAGGTATGCGTGCGCAGGAGGCGGCCGTCGCCGAAGTAGAAGGTGTCATGCATGGCGCGCGCCGGGTGGTGCGGCGGGAAGTTCAGCGCCTCGAAGTTGTGCCAGTCGTCCTCGATCTCCGGCCCTTCCGACAGCTCGTAGCCCAGCCGGCCGAAGATGCCGGTGATGCGCTCCAGGGTGCGGGTGATCGGGTGCAGGCCGGCACGGTCGCCATTGCGGCCCGGCAGGGTGATGTCGATGGCTTCGGCGGCCAGGCGCGCATCCAGTGCCGCGTCTTCCAGCAGCGCCTTGCGCTCGCCCAGCGCGCGGGTCAGCACGTCGCGGGCCTGGTTGATCGCTTCACCGGCGGCCTTGCGCTCGTCGGCCGGCAGGGCACCGAGCTGCTTGAGCTGCGAGGTGATGCTGCCGCTCTTGCCAAGCAGGGCCACGCGCAGCTGCTCCAGCACGTCGGGGCTCTGTGCGGCGGCCACATCGGCCAGCGCCTGAGTGGTGAGGGATTGGATGTCGCTCATGGGGGGCTGGAACTCCAGTCGATCTGCCATCGCGATGCGCGAAGGGCCGACCCCTGTCGCCACCGCCGTCCCCGCGCTGCCGTCGTGGCCTCGCCGGGACCCAAAAAAGAATGGGGAAGGACTTGCGCCCTTCCCCATGCATTGCCTTGACCTGACACCGTCCGAGTGAACGGTTACGGCATCGGGAAGGACTTATGCCGCCAGCGCGCCCTTGGCCTTTTCGGCCAGCGCAGCAAAACCGGCTGCGTCGTGCACGGCGATGTCAGCCAGGACCTTGCGATCCAGGGTGATGCCGGCCTTCAGCAGACCGTTCATGAAGCGGCTGTAGCTCAGGCCGTTGATGCGGGCAGCCGCATTGATACGGGTGATCCACAGCGAACGGAAGTTGCGCTTCTTCTGCTTACGGCCGATGTAGGCGTACTGCTGTGCCTTGATGACCGCCTGCTTGGCGACGCGGAAGACCTTGCGGCGGGCGTTGTAATAGCCCTTGGCGAGATCCAGGATTTTCTTGTGGCGGCGACGCGCCTGTACGCCACGCTTAACTCGTGCCATTTTTCAGTTCCTCAGAGGTAAGGGAGCATGCGGTCCAGACGGCCTGCGTCTTCTGCACGGACATGGCCCGTCTGACGCAGATTACGCTTACGCTTGGTCGCTTTCTTCGTGAGGATGTGGCTACGGTTGGCGTGGCCGCACTTGTACTTGCCCGAGGCGGTCTTGCGGAAACGCTTGGCCGCTGCCCGGTTGGTCTTGATCTTGGGCATTGCAATGTCCTTGATGGGATATGACCCTGGTTTCTGACTGATCTGGCGGCGGCCTGGGCCGCTCTTTCCGTCCTGCCATGATCGGCGTACGACCCGTCCTGGGTGGGTCGAGCCGGGCATGATACAGGCAAAACCGCCCTGCCACCAGCCCCTGCAACCCTTTACCGGCGATTCACCGGCGTCCTGCAAAAGCAAAGGGACGCCAGCGGCGTCCCCTCACCCTGAACCCTTCAGCCAGGCGCCCCGGAAGGCGGCCCGTCAGGCCTCAGGTCTTCTTCTTCGGCGCGATCATCATGACCATCTGACGCCCTTCCAGGCGCGGACGGGATTCAATGACGATGTCCTCGCCCAGATCGGTCTCGATCCGGTTGGCCATTTCGCGGCCCAGTTCCTGGTGGCTCATTTCACGGCCACGGAAACGGATGTTGACCTTGATCTTGTCACCATCTTCGAGGAACCCGCGCATCTTGCGCAGCTTGATCTGGTAGTCGCCCTCGTCCGTGACCGGACGGAACTTCACTTCCTTGATCTCGACCTGCTTGGTCTTCTTCTTGGCCTCGCTGGCCTTCTTCTGCGCTTCGAACTTGAACTTGCCGAAGTCCATGATCTTGCAGACCGGCGGATCGGCCTGCGGCTGGATCTCGACCAGGTCCAGGCCTTCATCTTCGGCCATGGACAGCGCTTCGTCGCGCGACAACACGCCGATCATTTCTCCGTCACTGCCGATCACGCGGACGCGCGGCACACGGATTTCCTGATTCTTGCGGTTCTGTTTGTTGTCAGGGGTGCTGATATTACGTTCTCCCAAGGGTATCGAACCGGTCCGGGTGCCTGTGCGCCCGGACCGGACCTTTGCTTACGCGCCCTCGGCGTGGAGCCGCTCGATGAAGGCCTGCAGGCTCATGCTGCCCAGGTCTTCGCCAGAACGCGTACGCACCGCCACAGCCCCATTTTCCTTCTCGCGGTCACCGATGACCAGCAGGTAGGGCACGCGCTGCAACGTATGCTCGCGGATTTTATAGCCGATCTTCTCGTTACGCAAATCCGAGCTGACGCGGAA
This sequence comes from Stenotrophomonas sp. YJH_SMC_64, assembly GCF_059371375.1. Lineage (NCBI taxonomy): Bacteria > Pseudomonadati > Pseudomonadota > Gammaproteobacteria > Lysobacterales > Lysobacteraceae > Stenotrophomonas > Stenotrophomonas sp. YJH_SMC_64. Next base: position 51,018 of record NZ_JCAFUN010000013.1, read on the forward strand.
GCCTTGCTCCGCAAGGGTTTTGGTCACGCCCGAGACGTAGTCGGCCTGGGCGTCGGTGATGTTGGCCACCACCACCTGGGTCGGCGCCAGCCAAGCCGGGAACTGGCCGGCATGGTGCTCGATCAGGATGCCCAGGAAGCGCTCCATCGAGCCGACGATGGCGCGGTGCAGCATGACCGGGTGCTTCTTCTGGCTGTTCTCGTCCACGTACTCGGCGCCCAGGCGGCCCGGCATCATGAAGTCGACCTGCATGGTGCCCAGCTGCCAGGTACGGCCGATGGCATCCTTCAGGTGGTACTCGATCTTCGGGCCGTAGAAGGCGCCCTCGCCCGGCAGCTCCTGCCATTCCACGCCACAGGCGGTCAGCGCCGAGCGCAGCGCGCCTTCGGCCTTGTCCCAGGTGGCGTCGTCGCCCAGGCGCGATTCCGGGCGCAGCGCGATCTTGATCTGGATCTCGTCGAAACCGAAGTGCTGGTAGACCGCCAGCGCCTGCTGGTGGAAGGCCGTCACTTCCGACTCGATCTGGTTTTCCGTGCAGAACACGTGGCCGTCGTCCTGGGTGAAGCCACGCACGCGCAGGATGCCGTGCAGCGCGCCGGACGGCTCGTTGCGATGGCACGAACCGAACTCACCATAGCGGATCGGCAGGTCGCGGTAGCTGTGCAGGCCCTGGTTGAACACCTGGATGTGGCCCGGGCAGTTCATCGGCTTGACCGCGTACGTGCGCTTCTCCGATTCGGTGAAGAACATGTTGTCCTGGTAGTTGTCCCAGTGACCGGACTTCTTCCACAGGCTCACGTCCAGGATCTGCGGGCAGCGCACTTCGCCATAGCCGCTGTTGCGGTAGACCTTGCGCATGTACTGCTCGACCACCTGCCACAGCGCCCAGCCCTTCGGGTGCCAGAACACCAGGCCCGGTGCTTCTTCCTGCAGGTGGAACAGGTCCTGCTGCTTGCCGATGCGGCGGTGGTCGCGCATTTCAGCTTCTTCGATGCGCTTGATGTACGCCTCGAGCTGCTTCTTGTCGGCCCAGGCGGTGCCGTAGATGCGCTGCAGCTGCTCGTTCTGCGCGTCGCCGCGCCAGTAGGCGCCGGAGATGCGGGTCAGCTTGAAGGCCTTCAGGAAGCGCGTGTTCGGCACGTGCGGGCCACGGCACATGTCCACGTATTCCTGGTGGTAGTACATGCCCATCGCCTGGATGTCGTCGGACATGTCCTCGATCAGGCGCAGCTTGTAGTCCTCGCCACGGGCCTTGAAGATCTCGATCACTTCGGCGCGCGGGGTCATCTTCTTGATGACGTCGTAGTCCTGGGCGATCAGCTCGCCCATGCGCTTCTCGATCGCGGCCATGTCGTCCGGGGTGAACGGGCGCTCGGAGTAGATGTCGTAATAGAAGCCTTCGGCGATCACCGGGCCGATCACCATCTTCACGTCCGGGTAGAGCTGCTTGACGGCGTGGCCGACCAGGTGGGCGCAGGAGTGGCGGATGATCTCCACGCCCTCCTCGTCCTTGGCGGTGATGATGCGCAGGCTGGCATCGTGGTCGATGACGTCGCTGGCATCGACCAGCACGCCATCCACGGCACCGGCGATGGTGGCCTTGGCCAGGCCGGCGCCGATCGACTGGGCGACCTCCATGACGCTGACGGGGTTTTCAAATTCGCGGCGGCTGCCGTCGGGAAGAGTAATGTTGATCATCGCAGTGGCTTCGTGCGGGGCCCGCTGGGCGGGCTGGAAAGCGTTCCCGGGGCGGCGCCCGGGCAATAAAAAAGCGCCGCGAGGGCGCCTGGAACACAGGGCCTTCGGGGGCAGGTCAACAGTGGGCGGTGGTAGTGCTCATGTCGCACGCTCGGCCGGCGCTGGGCGCGGGCCACCTTGTTCCAGTCAGGGTTCTACGATGATCTTAAACCAGCGCACGGGAAAGCCCAAGGGCTACCGTACGGTCGGCTGAATGTGCCTCGCTGGCGGCGTGAAATCGCAATGATTACCATGTCGGCGCAGGCCGCTCCGTGCCAGCCTGCCCGCTTTCCCCCAGGACCCCGTGATGCGCCACCCGCTCCGACCGGCTTCCGCCGGCCCCGTCCGTGCCCCGCGTTCGCCGGCCCGCTGCCGCGCCGGCCGCCCGCAATGATCACCGTCGGCCTTTCCACGCTCGGCTTCTGCAGCCTGGGCATGCTGGCAGCGATGTTCTCGGCGCTGGCCTTCTATGCCGCTTCGCCGCATTGCCGCTGGCCGCGCCTGCGCCGCGCCGGCCGCCTGGGCCGCCAGATCGGCCTGGTCGCCGCTGCCGCCGCGCTGTGGCTGTGGATGGCCGAGCTCGGCTTTGCCGCCGGCCTGGTGGCGATGTTGTGCACCTGGATGCTGGCCGCGATGCTGTTGCCGGCGCTGGCCGCCTGGCACCGTCCCGGCACGGAGTCGCCCTGATGTGGCCGCGCGCCTTCGCTGGCACCGTGGCCGGCTTCCTCCTGGCCGCGGCCGCGACCGGCCTGCTGGCATGGGTACCGCCCGGCCCCTGGCAGCGGGCGCTGGTGCCGACCCTGATCGCTTTCATCCCGCTGTGGATGCTGGCCGCCCTGTGGGCGTTCAGTTTCCGCAGCGCGCTGCGCGCCTGGCTGGTGCTGGGTGGCAGCGCCGCCGCCGGCTTCGCCATGCTCGGGCTGCTGCGCCTGACCGGCGCAGTGCAATGAGACCTCTCCCATGAAGTTCAGTTCGCAGACCCTGCGCACGTTCACCACCCTGCATACCTGGGTCGGCCTGGTGGCCGGCTTCGGCCTGTTCGTGGCCTTCTACGCAGGTGCGCTGACCCTGTTCCATCACGACCTGCCACTGTGGCAGACCCCGGGAGCCGCCACCGCACTGCCCGCCGGGCTGGACGATGCGCAGTACCTGCTGGAAGACGTGCTGGCTGCGCATCCGGAGGCACGCCGCCACGTCGGCATGACCTTCCCCGGCGCCGAACACCCGCAGCCGCTTGCGTACTGGCAGGCCGATGACGGCAGCTGGCGCTATGCCTGGCCCGGCCAGATCGCCGGCAGCCCCACACCACCGCAGACCGGACTGGCCGAACTGGTCAACGAGCTCCATTACAGCCTCGGCCTGCCCGTAGCCGGGATCTACGTGATGGGCATTGTCAGCCTGCTGTACGGCATGGCACTGCTCAGCGGCCTGGTGATCCATCTGCCGAAGCTGCTCGGCGACCTGTTCGCGCTGCGTCCGGGCCGCAACCTGAAGCAGCTGTGGCAGGACGCGCACAACGTGATCGGCGTGCTCAGCCTGCCTTTCCACCTGATGTTCGCGGTGACCGGTGCCCTGCTCTGCCTGGTGTTCGTGCAGATGGCCCTGCTCAACCCGTTGATCTACGACGGCAAGGCGCTGCAGGCGGTGCCGACGGCGATGGACACCGCGCCCGTGCGCGATGCCAGTGGCATTCCGGCACCGCCGGGCAGCCTGCGCGTGCTGCATGCGCGCGCGCTTGAAGTCGCCCGCGCACAGGGCGTGGCCAACTTCGAACCGGCCTACCTGAAGCTGGCCAATGCCGGCGATGCCAATGCCACCATCGAGATCACCGGCGAATCCACCGGCACGCTCGGCCCGCTTGGCGCGGTGGCGCTGGACGTGGCCACCGGCGACGTTCTGGCCTCGCAGCTGCCGGGCCAGCGCGACGCCAACCACGCCACGCTCAGCGCCGCCTACGCGCTGCACTTCGGCGAATTCGGCAACGGCGTGGTGGTCTGGCTGTACTTCCTGCTCGGCCTTGGCGGTGCGTTCCTGTTCTATTCGGGCAACCTGCTGTGGATCGAGTCGCGGCGCAAGCGTCGCCAGCCGCAGCAGCCGCGCGCCGGGGTGAACATGGCGCGGGCCACGGTCGGCGTGTGCATCGGCCTGTGCGTGGCGATCTCGGTCGCGTTCGTCACCGCGCTGGTGCTGGAGCGGCTGGCGCCGACAGCGGTCGATCGCGGCATCCGCTGGGCCTGCTTCGGCAGTTGGGCGGCCTGTGCGCTGTGGGCCGCGCTGCGACGCCCGGCGCAGGCCGCACGCGAGTTGCTGTGGGCGGCGGCGATCAGTACCGCGCTGGTACCGGTGCTGCACGGCGCACTCAATGGTGACTGGCTGTGGCGCGCCGCCGCGCGTGGCCACTGGCCGCTGTTCTGGGTCGACGCCATCGCGCTGGCCATGGCCTTCGGCTTTGCCCGCCTGGCAGTGGCCAGCCAGCGCCGCGCCCGCAACGGCGATCCCAACAGCGTCTGGGCCAACTGAACCTTCGCCCGGCATGCCCCGGCGCTACCTGCCATTGCGCGCAACGCCCCCTGTAGCGTCGAGCTTGCTCGACAGCTGTTGATTTCGCGCCAAGCACCGTCGAGCAAGCTCGACGCTACCCGAGCAGGATCATGCCTCGCCGGGGTAACGACTCACTTCGATCAGGTTGCCATCCGGGTCGCGGAAATACACCGATTCGATCGGCCCCAGCGCACCGGTGCGCGCAACCGGCCCCTCCTCCACTGCAACGGACTGCGCCTGCAGGTGGGACAGCACATCGACTGTCGCCATGCGCGTGACCAGGCACAGGTCGGCACTGCCCGGCGTGGGCCGCAGCGCATGCGGCTGCAGCGGGGCACTGGCCGCATGCAGATTGATCTTCTGCTGGCCGAACTGCAACGCGGTACGACCCGCGCCGAAGCGCACGACCTGCATGCCGAGCACGCGCTGGTAGAAATCACAGCTGCGGTCGATGTCGGCGACGGTGAGGACCAGGTGGTCCAGGCGTTCAAGATGGATCATGCCCGCAGCGTAACGCTGCGGGCGTGGCCATGCTGTGCGGGGTTGGGCCAATGGCGTTGCGGCATTGCGCCGGGCATCGCCTGATGCAGCTCAATCGCCGATGCGCGCCTTCTGCCACGGGCCCAGCATGGCGTTGAGCAGGCTGGCCTGTTCGTCGTCGCCGGTCAGCTCCCACATGAACACCCCGGCCAGGCCCTGCTCGCGGGCGAACTGCGCACGCAGGCCGATCGAGCGCGGGTCTTCATAGCTGATGAAGATCTTCTGCCCGGCGTTGTACAGCCACGGGCTCTGCGCCTGCGGCTGCCAGTGTTTCGTCCAACCCGGCTGATCGAGATAGCGCGCCTTGATCACCCGCCAGTCGCCGGCATCGGCCGGCGCACTGTAGGACTGGTACAGACCATCCGCTGCATCGCCGGTGACCTTGAAGCCGCGCCCGTAGAACGGTACGCCCAGCACCAGCTTCTCGGCCGGCACGCCGTGCTCGCGGTAGTACTGCACCGCGCCGGCCACGTTGTTCCAGCGCCGCAGCTCCGGGGCCAGCGGATCGGCCGGCACTTCATGCAGCGGCGCATTGAAGGTCGACACCGCCGAGAAACCGGTGCCCATGTCGTAGCTCATCAGGTTGATGAAATCGAACACCTTGGCCAACGCCGGCAGGTCGTAGCTCGCTGCTGGATCGTAGGGGCCATCGGTCTGCAGGCGACCGGCGGCCAGCGCGGCGGTCAGCAGCATCGGCTGTCGCTCCTTGCGCCCGTGCGCGTCGAGTGCCACGCGGAACGCCTGCGCGAGCCGGGTCAGGTTGGCGCGATCCTGCGGGCGGTGCGCCAGCTCCTTCGGTCCGCCACTGACCGGGAACTCCCAGTCGATGTCCACGCCATCGAAGCTGCCGGCATGGCGGTCGAAGAACAGCGCCATGCACGAGTCGACCAACCGCTTGCGGCTGGCCTCGGTCAGCGCTGCATCGGAGAATCCACCTGCGCCCCATCCGCCAATTGAGATCAGCGTGCGCAGATGCGGGTGCGCCTTCTTCAGCTCGGCCAGCGCAGCAAAATTCTTCGGCGCTTCGGCGCCGACCGTGCAGCGGCCGTCCTCGATGGTGGAGAACGCGTAGAACAGGTGGGTGAGGCGCTCGGCCGGAATGCTCGACACCGGGTAGCGCGCGGCCGAGCCGCCGGGGTAGTAGGCACCGAAGATCGGCGGCTGTGCGGGCGCGGCATGCAAGGCAATGGGCAGGGCGCCGGCAATCAGCACGGCAAGGACGGCCACGGTCTGGCGGAACATGGGATCTCCCGGTTCGAAGGCGCAGCCACGTTAGCAAACGGATGGGGCTGTGGGACGGTTGTCGCGGCATGTCGTCCAGTGGACAGGCACGCCGCATCCCTTGACGACATCGGGGCAGACATGCGATTGCCGTCATGCACTGCAGCAGGACACACACCGACGCCGGTCTCCCATGCATCGGCTAAGGTAGCCGCGGACCTCCAACCGTGCATGGACATGAGCACCGACCACAACGACATTGACGACGGCGACCTGCTGGACGACGAAATCCTCGACGAACACCAGGCACTGGAGGCACGCGCCTACGCCGTCTTCCGCGAGGGCGACCTGCAGCAGGCAGTGGCGCTGTTCGGCGAGCTGATCGCACTCGCTCCCGAAGTGCCGTATCTGCATTACATGCGCGGATTGGCGCACAAATACCTGCGCGACTGGGCTGCCTCGCTGCAGGACAACCGGCAATCAGAACAGCTGCGCGGCGAGTTCGATGAAGCCACCGCGTGGAATGCCGGTATCGCCGCCACCGGCGCCGGTGACTGGGCCGAAGCGCGCCACCAATGGGCCCGCTGTGGCATCACCCTGCCCGAGGGCGAAGGTCCGATCGAGGGCAACTTCGGCGTGGCCTGTGTGCGCTTGGCACCGTGGTCCGATGCCGAAGTGGTGTATATGAGCCGCATTGATCCGGTGCGTGCACGCATCGACAACGTACCGCTGCCCGAAAGCGGCTTCCGCTTCGGCGACATCGTGCTGCACGACGGCGCATCAACCGGCCATCGCACCTACGGCGAGCGCCAGGTGCCGGTGTTCAACGCGATGCAGCGCCTGCAGGCATCGGACATGACGACCTTCACCGTGTTCGTGCAGTGTGATTCGGCCGATGACATCGCTGCCCTGGAGGCCATCACGCTGCCAGGCATCGGCATGGTCGAGGACTGGACGGCCACCGTGCGCCGGCTGTGCCGCCGCTGCAGCTACGGCACGCCGCACCAGCATGGTGATGAGGCGCTAGATGAAGACCAATGGAGACGCGAACGTGACCTCGGCGTGGCCGCACAGGGCCGGGCTGCGGTGGAAAAGCTCATGGCGGTGTGGGTCGCTGCAGCCCCCAGCCGGGTGCTGGAGGCCATCGAACAGCGCGAGCACCCGATGAGCGCCCCGGAGCCAGGCCAGGTCTGGTGGCTGGGGGAGGACGAAGAAGGCGCGTAAGTGCAAGGACCAACGGTCCTCATCCACAGGATTCCAGGCAAAGAAAAAGCGGGCCGAAGCCCGCTTTTTCATTTGCGAAAGCGTGAGGACCAACGGTCCTCACCCACCGCACAATCAGCAATACCGATTACTCGGCGCTGGCGGCGTCGCCTTCTTCCACGGCCTTCATCGACAGGCGGATACGGCCCTGCTTGTCGACTTCCAGCACCTTGACCTTGACCACATCGCCTTCCTTCAGCACGTCGCCGACCTTCTCGACGCGATCGCTGGAGATCTGCGACACGTGGACCAGACCGTCCTTGCCCGGCAGGATGGTGACGAACGCACCGAAGTCCATGATCTTGGCGACCTTGCCTTCATAGATGCGGCCCGGTTCGACGTCCGAGGTGATCTGCTCGATGCGGGCCTTGGCGGCCTGCGCAGCGATGGCGTTGACCGAAGCGATGACGATGGTGCCGTCGTCCTGGATGTCGATCTGGGTGCCGGTTTCCTTGGTGATGGCCTGGATGGTCGAACCACCCTTGCCGATCACTTCGCGGATCTTGTCCGGGTGGATCTTGATGGTCAGCAGGCGCGGCGCGTAGTCCGACAGCTCTTCACGCGGAGCGGTCAGGCCGTGGGCCATTTCGCCCAGGATGTGCAGACGGCCAGCCTTGGCCTGCTGCAGGGCCTGCTTCATGATCTCTTCGGTGATGCCTTCGATCTTGATGTCCATCTGCAGGGCGGAAATGCCCTCAGCGGTACCGGCGACCTTGAAGTCCATGTCGCCCAGGTGATCTTCGTCACCCAGGATGTCGGACAGGACGACGAAGCGCTCGCCTTCCTTGACCAGGCCCATGGCGATACCGGCCACCGGAGCCTTCACCGGCACGCCGGCGTCCATCAGGGCCAGCGACGAGCCGCAGACCGAGGCCATCGACGAGGAACCGTTCGACTCGGTGATTTCCGAGACGACGCGGATGGTGTACGGGAAGGCTTCCAGCGACGGCATGACAGCCAGCACGCCGCGCTTGGCCAGGCGACCGTGGCCGATTTCGCGGCGCTTCGGGCCCATCATGCGGCCGCACTCACCCACCGAGAACGGGGGGAAGTTGTAGTGGAACAGGAAGTTTTCCTTGTACTCACCGGCAACGGCGTCGATGACCTGGCCGTCACGGGCGGTGCCCAGGGTGATGGTCACGATGGCCTGGGTTTCGCCACGGGTGAACAGCGAGGAACCGTGGGTACGCGGCAGCACGCCGGTCTTCACGGCGATCGGGCGGACGGTGTCCAGCGCACGGCCGTCGATACGGACCTTGGTGTCCAGCACCGAGTCACGCATGGTGCGGTATTCCAGCTCGCCGAATTCCTTCGACAGCTCGGCCGGGTTCCAGCCTTCAGCGGCCACGCGGCCAGCCAGGGTTTCGAACACGTCCTTCTTGATTGCCGAGATGGCGTCGCGGCGCTGCAGCTTGTCACGCACCTGGAAGGCTTCGCCCAGGCGCGGGCCGATGGCTTCCTTCAGGGCGGAGATCAGCGCGTCGTTCTTGGCCGGGGCTTCCCAGGTCGACGGCTTGGTGCCGGCTTCGACGGTCAGCTCGTTGATCGCGTTGATGACCTTCTGCATCTCGCGGTGACCGAAGGTCACGGCGCCCAGCATCACTTCTTCGGACAGCAGCGCGGCTTCGGATTCAACCATCAGCACGGCGTTGGAGGTACCGGCGACGACCAGTTCCAGCTGCGAGTCAGCCAGTTCGCTGACGGTCGGGTTCAGGATGTACTCGCCGTTCTTGTAACCGACCTTGGCAGCGCCGATCGGACCCATGAACGGGGTGCCGGCCAGGGCCAGGGCAGCCGAGGCACCGATCAGGGCCGGGATGTCGCCGTCCACGTCCGGGTTCAACGACATGACCGTGGCGATGATCTGCACTTCGTTCTTGTAGTCTTCCGGGAACAGCGGACGGATCGGACGGTCGATCAGACGCGAGATCAGGGTTTCCTTCTCGGTCGCACGGCCTTCACGCTTGAAGAAACCACCCGGGATACGGCCGCCGGCGTAGAACTTTTCCTGATAATCGACGGTCAGCGGGAAGAAGTCCTGGCCTTCGCGCGCGCTCTTGGCGGCGACGGCGGTGACCAGCAGTACGGTGTCGTCCATCTTGACGATGACGGCGCCGCTGGCCTGACGGGCAACTTCGCCGGTCTCAAGCGTGACGGTGTGCTTGCCGTACTGGAAGGTTTTGGTGATTTTTGCCACGGAGGGTGTCCTTGGGGATGCTGTCTGCGAATTTGGACCGTCGGCGACCCTTGCCGCCAGCGGGTGGCCGGATCGTTCCGGCCTGAATCGGGGATTGCGGTACTACAAAACAAAACCGCGGCGCATCGCTGCGCCGCGGGGGATTCGTTGCTTAGCGACGCAGGCCAAGCTTCTCGATCAGGGCCTTGTAGCGCTCGACGTCCTTCTTCTTCAGGTAGTCGAGCAGGCTGCGACGGCGGTTGACCATCTGCAGCAGGCCGCGGCGGCTGTGGTGGTCCTTCTTGTGGGTCTTGAAGTGGCCGGTCAGCAGTTCGATGCGGGCGGTCAGCAGCGCAACCTGGACTTCCGGGGAGCCGGTGTCAGCCGAGCTGCGCTTGTTGTCTTCAATGACCTTCTGGGTGTCGATCGACATTTCTTTTTCTCTGTGATGCGTGGCCGGCAGGAACGCGCTTCGCGCACCGCCAGGCTCGCCGTGGACTACGAGGATGAAACCTGCGCCAGGCAGGCTGCCGGAAAACGGCCGCGAAATTGTAACGGTCGGGGGCTTCCGGGACAAGGACCGGGGCTGAACCGCCCGGGCCCGGTCAGAGGTTGAAACGACGCTGCGGGGCCAGCAGGCCGCTTTCGTCGACCTGGCCCAGGCCCTGGACAGCGTCGTCCGGACCAAACACCGCCACCAGGCCACGCGGCCAGGACAGATCGCGCTGGCGCTGGCCGACGCAGAAGCGGTGGGCCTGGTCGGCATCCAGGTCGACCCGCGGGTACTCGGCCAGGCCGGCCGCCAGCGGCAGCAGCAGCGCGTCCATGCCCGCCTCGTCACCCGCCTCGACCATCGCCCGCAACTGGTCCAGGGTGACCATCACCGGCTCACGGAACGGCTCGACCCAGAGCCGACGCAGTGCGCTGATGTGGGCACCACAGCCCAGCGCCTCGCCCAGGTCGCGGGCCAGGCTGCGGATGTAGGTGCCGGAGCCGCAGGTCACGCGCAGCCGCAACCGTTCCGGCTGCTGCTCCAGCACCTCGATGGCGTGTACCTGCACCTCGCGTTCGGGCGCTTCGATGACATCGCCGCGGCGGGCCTTCACATACAGCGGCTCACCGCCCTGCTTCAGCGCCGAATAGATCGGGGCACGCTGGCGGATGTTGCCGGTCAGCGCCGCCAGTGCGGCCTGCAGCGCTTCGGCACTGATGGCCGGCACCGGGCGCTGCAGCAGCACCTGGCCTTCGGCATCGTCGGTATCGGTGGTCTGGCCCAGCACGATCTCGGCGTCGTAGGCCTTGGCCGAGCCGAGCAGCAGGCCGGCGATCTTGGTTGCCTCGCCGAAGCACAGCGGCAGCAGGCCGGTGGCCAGCGGGTCAAGGCTGCCGGTGTGCCCCCCTTTCTCGGCGCGGAACAGGCGGCGGGCTACCTGCAGGGCGGCGTTGGAACTCATGCCGGTCGACTTGTCGAGCAGCAGGATGCCATCCAGGCGGCGGAACTGAATTCGGGTCATGGCAGAATTTTGTAGGGTCGAGCTATGCTCGACTGCCGCAGCGCGGTCTGCATCAGACATCGCGCAGCCGGAATGCAACAACGCCGGGCATGCCCGGCGCCACGCGGTTATTCTTCGTCGCTCTCGCGACGCTTCTCCGCGGCCAGCGTATCGGGCAGGTCGCGCAGGATGTTGTCGATGTGCTCACCACGGTCGACCGAGTCGTCGTAGTGGAAATGCAGCTCCGGCACGTGGCGCAGCTTCATCGCGCGTGCCAGGTCCATGCGCAGGCGGTAGCCCAGCTCCTTCAGGCCGGCCACGGCTTCGGCCGAACGTTCCGGCATCAGCGCGGTGACGAACACCTTGGCATGGGCCATGTCGCGGGTGATTTCCACGTCGGACACGCTCACCGAGGGCAACCCGTGCTCGCGCACGGCGTTGTGCACCAGGGTGCCGAGTTCACGGCGCAGCTGGGCGGAGACACGGTCGGTTCGATGGAAAGTCTTGGGCACGAGGAGCTCTTGGTTCAGTTGTCGCCCGACCAACGGTCGGGCGCTACCTTTAATTCGATTGTCGCCCGACCAACGGTCGGGCGCTACAGGTCCATGGTGGGGCCCGACCGTTGGTCGGGCCACCTTGCAGCATTACAGGGTGCGCGGCACTTCGATACGCTCGAAGCACTCGATCTGGTCACCTGGCTTGACGTCGTTGTAGGCCTTCACCGCGATACCGCACTCGGTACCGTTGCGGACTTCCTCGACGTTCTCCTTGAAGCGACGCAGCGATTCCAGCTCGCCCTCGAAGATCACCACGCTGTCGCGCAGCACGCGGATCGGCTTGTTGCGCCTGACCACGCCCTCGATGACCATCGAGCCGGCAACGGCGCCCAGCTTGGAGCTGCGGAACACGTCGCGGACCTCGGCGATACCGATGATCTCTTCGCGGATCTCCACGCCCAGCAGACCGGAGGCCACCTGCTTCACCTGATCGATCACGTCATAGATGATCGAGAAGTAGCGCAGGTCCACGCCGTTGGATTCGATGATGCGACGGGCCGAAGCATCCGCACGCACGTTGAAGCCGATGACGGTGGCCTTCGAAGCGGCCGCCGAGTTGGCGTCCGATTCGGTGATGCCGCCCACGCCGGAGTGGATCACGTTGATGCGGATGTCTTCGTTGGACAGCGCCACCAGCGCCTGGCTGAGGGCCTGCACCGAACCCTGCACGTCGGCCTTGATGACCAGGTTGAGGACCTGCTGGCCCTCGCCCTTGCCCAGGGTCGCCATGATGTCTTCCATGCGGCTGCCGGCGGTGGCGACCAGGCGCGATTCACGGCGCTTGGTCTCACGCTGCTGGGCAACGTCCTTGGCCAGGCGCTCGTCCTCGACCACCACGAAGTCGTCACCGGCTTCCGGCACGCCGGACAGGCCCAGGACCTGCACCGGGATGGACGGGCCGGCGAATTCCGGCTGCTTGCCGGTTTCGTCGAACAGCGCACGCACGCGGCCGTACTGGATGCCGCACACCAGGTAGTCGCCCTTCTTCAGGCGGCCCTGCTGCACCAGCACGGTAGCGACCGGGCCGCGGCCCTTGTCCAGCGACGATTCGATCACCACGCCCGAGGCGCGGCCTTCGTCGACGGCCTTCAGTTCCAGCAGTTCGGCCTGGATCGAGATGGCGTCCAGCAGGTCGTCGATGCCCAGGCCGGTCTTGGCCGAGATCTCCACCATCTGGGTGTCACCACCGAAATCTTCGGCCACGACCTGCTCGGACAGCAGTTCGTTCTTGACCCGCATCGGGTCGGCGTCGGACTTGTCGATCTTGTTGATCGCCACGATCAGCGGCACACCCGCCGAACGGGCGTGCTGGATCGCTTCCTTGGTCTGCGGCATGACGCCGTCATCGGCGGCCACGACCAGCACCACGATATCGGTCAGCTTGGCGCCGCGGGCACGCATCGAGGTGAAGGCAGCATGGCCCGGGGTATCCAGGAAGCTGATCACGCCCTTCGGCGTATCCACGTGGTAGGCACCGATGTGCTGGGTGATGCCGCCGGCTTCGCCGGTGGCGACCTTGGTGCGGCGGATGTAATCCAGCAGCGAGGTCTTGCCGTGGTCGACGTGGCCCATGATGGTGACCACCGGCGGACGCTGGGTGGCTTCGCCCTGGTTTTCACCGGTCGAGGCCAGCAGTGCGTCCTCGGCGTCGTTGTCGTTGGCACGGATCGCCTTGTGGCCGAGTTCTTCGGTCACCAGCGCGGCGGTGTCGTGGTCGATGGACTGGGTGATGGTGGCCATCACGCCCATCTTGAACAGCGCCTTGACCACCTCGCCGCCCTTCAGCGCGAGCTTCTGCGCCAGGTCGGCCACGGTGATCGTGTCGCCGATCGCCACTTCACGCACCACCGGTGCGGTCGGACGCTCGAAGGCGTGCGGGCCGGCATTGTTGCCACCGCGCGACATGTCGCGACGGCCACCGGCCTGGTTACGGCCGCCCGGCCGACCACGGGTGTTGCTGTTGTTGCTGTTGCCACGACGCGCACGGTCGGCAGCCGACAGGTGCATCTGGCCGGCGAAACGGTCGCCCGGGCCACGCTCGTTGCGCGGCGCGCTGCGGTTGTTGCGGTCGTCGTTGCGCGGCGGCGGCGGCGCACTGCGCGGCGCAGCCGGAGCGGCGGCCGGCGTGCGCGGCGGACGCGGCGCGGTTTCATCGATCGGAGCGCGCTTGGGCTTGGCGGCCGCCAGTGCCTCGGCAGCCTTGGCGGCGGCCGCAGCTTCCTCGGCAGCCTTCTTCTCGGCCTCTGCGCGTTCCTTGGCCGCAATCTCTTCCTCACGGGCACGGACGATGGCTTCGTCGCGCAGACGATCCTTCTCGGCCAGGGCCTGCTGTTCGGCGAGGTTGCGGGCGCGCGACTCTTCCAGCTTGCGCAGGATGTCGGCGCGCTCTTCGTCCGGCGTCATGGCGCGCGCACCATCCTTGACGTAGGTGCGCTTCTGGCGCACCTCGACATTCACGGTCGTCTTGCTGCGACCGGAATTGACCGTCACTTCCTGCTGCTTCCGGCGGTTGAGCGTGATCTTCTTTGCAGACTGATCGCTCTCTTCCGGGGCCTGCTCGGGCTTGCCGTGCGAACGACGAAGGAAGCCCAGGAGCTTCACCTTCTCGGAGCTGGTCACGACCTGGTCGGGACCGCTGAACTTCATGCCGGCACCGGCCAGCTGTTCCAGCAGTTTTTCGACCGGCGTGTTGACCAGTTCGGCAAGCTTGCGGATGGTGGTTTGCTGCGACATTCGGATCCTATGATCTTGTGGGCGCCCCCCCGCATCTGGAGGTGGCGCGGATTCTACGCCCTGAGCGGCTCAGGGCCCTGTTCATTGCCGGCTCATTCGCCGCGTTCCAGTCGGGCGATCTCTTCGGCACGGGCGGCCAGGATCAGCGCAGCGGCGCGCGCCTGATCCAGTCCTTCGATGCCGAAGTCCATGACCTCGTCGGCGGCCAGGTCGGACAGGTCCTCGCTGGTACGCACGCCGTGGCCGGCCAGCGCATATGCGGTGGCTTCGTCCATGCCCTTCAGGGACAGCAGGTCCTGCGCCGGCTGGCCGTCTTCAAGGCCTTCTTCGACTGCCAGGGCCTCATTGAGCAGCGCATCGCGGGCACGAGCGCGCAGCTCTTCGACGATGTCTTCGTCGAAACCTTCCACGGCCAGCAGTTCGCCGACCGGGACATACGCGATTTCCTCGACGGTGCCGAAGCCTTCGCTGACCAGGATGCCGGCGATTTCCTCGTCCACTTCCAGCTTGTCCATGAACAGCTGGCGGGCCGAAGCCTGCTCGGCCTCCGACTTGGCGGTGACCTGGTCCTGGGTCATCACGTTGAGCTGCCAGCCGGTCAGGCGGCTGGCCAGGCGCACGTTCTGGCCGCCCTTGCCGATCGCCTGGGCCAGGCGGTCTTCGGCAACGGCCAGGTCCATCGAGTGCTTGTCTTCATCGACGATGATCGACTGCACTTCGGCCGGCGCCATCGCGTTGATGACGAAGTTGGCCGGGTTGTCGTTCCACAGCACGATGTCCACGCGCTCGCCATTGAGCTCGTTGGACACGGCCTGCACGCGCGAACCGCGCATGCCGATGCAGGCACCGATCGGATCGGTGCGCTGGTCGTGGGCGAGCACGGCGATCTTGGCGCGGTCGCCCGGATCACGGGCGCAGGCCTTGATTTCCACCAGGCCCTGGCCGACTTCCGGCACTTCCAGCTTGAACAGCTCGATCATGAATTCCGGGGCGGCGCGGCTGATGAACAGCTGCGGGCCACGGGGTTCCGAACGGACTTCGGCCAGGTAGCCGCGCACGCGGTCACCAGCGCGCAGCACGTCGCGCGGAATGCCCTTGTCCTTCGGAATGAAGCCTTCGGCATTGCCACCGAGGTCGACATAGATGTTGCCGCGCTCGGCGCGCTTGACCACACCGGTGATCAGTTCGCCGACGCGATCCTTCCACGCATCCACGACCTGCTGGCGCTCGGCTTCACGCACGCGCTGGACGATGACCTGCTTGGCGGCCTGGGCGGCGATGCGGCCGAAGTCCGGGTTCTCGATCTGCTCTTCGATGTAGTCGCCGACGTCCACGCCTTCGGCTTCGTCGACGGCGTCCATCAGGCGGATCTGGCGGTCCGGCGATTCCATGACCACGTCGTCGGCCACCACTTCCCAGCGGCGGAAGGTTTCGTAGCTGCCATCCTTGTGGTCGATGACCACGCGGGTCAGCACTTCCTCGTCGGGATAGCGCTTCTTCGCTGCCGAGGCCAGGGCGGCCTCGATGGCATCGAAGATCACTTCACGCGGCACGCCCTTCTCGTTGGCGACCGCGTCGACTACCAGCAACAGTTCCTTGCTCATTGGCTCACTCCGCGCGCGGCTTCTTTGCCGCCGGCTCGTTGGAAGAAGAATTCGTGTTCGGCTTCGGACGCTTCGGCGCCGGACCGGTCGGCTTGCTCGGGGCCAGCCCCAGCGCCACCCAGTCGGGCATGATCCGTGCCTTGTCGATGTTGTCGGCCGACACCACCACTTCGGTCTTGTCGACGATGAAGGTGATGGTGCCTGCGGCCTCGTCGGTTGCCTCGATACGGCCCTGCAGGCGACGACGGTTGTCCTGCGGCAGCTTCAGCGTGACCTTGGCCGATTCGCCCTGGTGGCGAGCGAACTGCTCCAGGTTGAACAGCGGGCGATCCACGCCCGGCGAGGACACTTCCAGCGTGTAATTGCCGCTGATGGGGTCTTCGACGTCCAGCTGCGCCGACACTTCGCGGCTGACCCGCTCACAGTCGTCGACATTGATGATGCGCTCGGGCTGTTCAGCCAGCGGCACGTCGATGTAAAGGCGCAGGGTCGCACCGCCGGGGGCCGGCAGATACTCAACGCCCAGCAGCTCCATGCCCAGCGACACAACGGTCGGGGCGAGCAGATTCGCGATGTCGGTTGCCTTGTCGCTCACAGCCTGCCTTGATCTCTTGGTTGGGTGCCGGCCTTGGCCGGCGTGAAAACATGACGCCCCGGAAACGACAAAGGGCCCGCTGGGCCCCTTTTCCGGAAAGACTCCGGTGACTGGATTCCGGTTGCAACCTGCAGTGCCTGCCGGTTGCGGCCCTCCTTCCGGGTCCGGACTCCCGCCGGGAGGCCGCCTTCAGGGGTACTGCTAGGCCGCTGATGATAGCGGCTGCACCGCGCTGGTGCAAGGTGCGGACCTGGGGTCAGCTCCCTTTCCCGCGGAAAAGGGAGCTGACCCCGATCACGCAGAAACGACGCAGCCACCCAAAGAAAAACGCCTTCGAAGCAGGACTTCGAAGGCGATCTCTTTACTTGGTAGCGGGGGCAGGATTTGAACCTGCGACCTTCGGGTTATGAGCCCGACGAGCTGCCAGACTGCTCCACCCCGCATCAGAAGCGGAATTATGAGCGTTGGCTCCAAAAAATGCAAGCTTTCCCTCATTCATCAAACCGGTTGGCGCCGATCTGAAGTTGGTAGCGGGGGCAGGATTTGAACCTGCGACCTTCGGGTTATGAGCCCGACGAGCTGCCAGACTGCTCCACCCCGCACCGGAAGTGTTTGAACTGCTGCCCTGCTCTCTTTCGAGGAGGACTACCGCAACGATGTTCTGGCTGAACCGCTGCAGTGACAACTCAGGCTGCGCATATTACACGAATCGCGCAGCTTTGTGTCAACTTTTATGCAAGATGCGCAAATGCCTGCTGGCACCAGACCATGATCGGGTTCCAGGCCAGGCCCAGCGCCAGCAGCGCCAGCGCGTTCACGCCCAGCACCAGGCCCAGCACGCGGTCGTTGCTGCGCGGCATGGCCTCGCCCACCGGCTCATCGAAGTACATGACCTTGATGACGCGCAGGTAGTAGAAGCAGCCGACCACGGCACACAGCACGCCGAGGATGGCCAGCCACAGCAGGCCCCCGTTGACGGCCGCGCCCAGCACCGCCAGCTTGGTCCAGAAGCCCAGGAACGGCGGAATGCCGGCCAGCGACGCCATGATGCACAGCACCAGGCCGGCCATCCACGGGTTGCGGGCATTGAGGCCCTTGAAGTCCTCGATGTTCTCGGCTTCGAAACCGGCACGCGACAGCGCGATGATCGCGCCGAACGCGGCGGTGGACATGATGGCGTAGGCCAGTGCGTAGAACAGCGCGGCGGCATAGCCCTGCGCGCCACCACCGGCGATGCCCATCAGCAGGAAGCCGATGTGCGAGACGGTGGAGAACGCCAGCATGCGCTTGAGGTTGCTCTGCGCGATGGCCATCAGGTTGCCGATGACCAGCGAGACCGCGGCCAGGCCGGCGATCAGCAGCTGCAGTTCAGTCGACAGCGGACCCACGCCCATTTCCAGCAGGCGGTAGGCCATGCCGAAGGCGGCCAGCTTCGGCGCCGAGCTGATGAACAGTGCGATCGGTGCCGGGGCACCCTGGTACACGTCCGGCAGCCACATGTGGAACGGTGCGGCGCCCAGCTTGAAGGCGACGCCGGCGATCATGAACACCGCACCGGTGATCAGCAGCACGCGCTCTTCCGAGTGCGGGATGGCGTCACGGATGACGTCCAGGTGCAGGCTGCCGGTGGCGCCGTAGATCAGCGACATGCCGTACAGCAGCAGGCCCGAGGCCAGCGAACCCAGCACGATGTACTTCATCGCCGCTTCCGAGGCCAGACCGTTCTCACGGTTGCTGGCAACCAGTGCGTAGGAGCACAGCGCCAGCAGTTCCAGGCCCAGGTAGACCATCAGCAGGCTGCCGGCCGAGACCAGGATCATCATGCCGGCGGTGCCGAACAGGATCAGCACCGGGATCTCGCCCTGGAACAGGTTGCGGTCACGCAGGTAGCGCCAGCCGTAGACCAGGGTCAGGCCGCTGAGCAGCACGATCCCGGTCTTCATCACGTCCGCGGCGGTATCGCGCACGAACATGCCATGGAAGACCTCGCCCTGCCCGCCCACGCCGGTGGCCAGCATGAACAGCACCACGGCCAGCGCAGCGAGCGAGAACAGGTGGGTGACGATCTTGTTCCGGTTGCTGACGAACAGGTCGAGGATCATCAGGGCGAAGGCGCTGCCGATCAGCACCAGCTCGGGAGCGAGCGGTGGCAGGTCAGCGGCGGTCAATGGCAGCAGCGGCGAGGTGGTCATCATCAAATCCTGGAATTACAGCAGCTTGCTGGATGCGATCTGCATCGCCAGCTTCGCGATCGAGGGCTCCATCAGGTCGGTCAGCGGCTTGGGGTAGATGCCCAGGGCCAGCACGCCGATGGCGAACACGCCCAGCACCAGCCATTCGCGGCCGTTGATGTCCTTCAGTTCGGCCACGTGGCTGTTGGCCACTTCGCCGAAGAAGATGCGCTTGTACAGCCACAGGGTGTAGGCGGCGCCGATGATCAGGGTGGTGGCCGCGCCCAGTGCGATCCACGGATTACGCTGGAAGGCCGACAGGATGACCATGAACTCGCCGACGAAACCGCTGGTGCCCGGCAGGCCCGCATTGGCCATGAAGAACAGCATGGCGAAGGTGGCGAACCACGGCATCACGTTGACCACGCCGCCGTAATCGGCGATGCGGCGGCTGTGCATGCGGTCGTACAGCACGCCGACACAGGAGAACATCGCACCGGACACGAAGCCGTGCGAGATCATCTGCACCATGGCGCCCTGCAGACCCAGGCGGGCAGCATCGGCGTTGCCGGCTTCACGCACCAGCCACAGGGCGATGAAGGTGCCCAGGGTGACGAAGCCCATGTGCGCGATCGACGAATA
Organism: Stenotrophomonas sp. YJH_SMC_64; assembly: GCF_059371375.1. Lineage (NCBI taxonomy): Bacteria > Pseudomonadati > Pseudomonadota > Gammaproteobacteria > Lysobacterales > Lysobacteraceae > Stenotrophomonas > Stenotrophomonas sp. YJH_SMC_64. The sequence continues at coordinate 70,291 of NZ_JCAFUN010000013.1, forward strand.
GGCGATCAGCTTCTTCATGTCGTCCTGCACCAGGGCGACCAGGCCGACGTAGATCACCGCGATCAGCGACAGCGCGATCACCAGCCAGGCCCATTCCTGCGACGCGTCCGGGACGATCGGCAGGTTGAAGCGCAGGAAGCCGTAGCCACCGATCTTCAGGGCGATGGCGGCCAGGATCACCGAACCGGCGGTCGGCGCTTCCACGTGGGCGTCCGGCAGCCAGGTGTGGACCGGGAACATCGGCACCTTGACCGCGAAGGCGATCAGGAAGGCGAAGAAGATCCAGGTCTGTTCCTTGGCCGACAGCGGCAGCGCGTACAGGTCGGCCAGCTGGAAGCTGCCGCCCTTCATGTACAGGTAGATCAGCGCCACCAGCATCAGCACCGAGCCGAGGAAGGTGTACAGGAAGAACTTCAGTGCTGCATAGATGCGGCGCGGGCCACCCCAGACACCGATGATCAGGAACATCGGGATCAGCATGGCTTCGAAGAACACGTAGAACAGCATCGCGTCCGTCGCGGCGAAGATGCCGACGGTGACGCCTTCCAGGATCAGGAAGGCCGCCACGTACTGGTTGACGCGCTTGTCGATGGCGCTCCAGGCGCCGATCAGGGCAAGCACGCTGACCAGGGTGGTCAGCAGGATCAGCGCCACGGCAATGCCGTCCACGCCCAGGTTGTAGCCGATCCTGTACGCCGGGATCCAGGCATGGGTCTCGACGAACTGCAGGCCGTCGATGCCCGCGTTGTAGCCGCTCAGCAGCGAGAGGCTTGCAACGAAGGTGAGCACCGCGACGCCCAGCGACGCCCAGCGGGCAGTCTGTGCATCACGGATCGCAAGGATCAGGGCGCCACCGATGATCGGCAGCCAGATGAGGACACTGAGTAGAGGCCAGTTCGACACGTCTTCTTATTCCGTACAGGTCATCAACGCAGGTAATGCATCAGCACGCCCAGCAGGGCAATCAGGCCGATGATCATCGCGAAGGCGTAGTGATAGAGGAAACCGGATTGGGTACGACGCAGCACGCCGGCTGCAACGTCCACAACACGTGCCGAGAGATTGACCACGCCGTCGACGATATTGCTGTCGATCCAGCGCGAGACCTTGCCCAGCTTGACGCTGCCACCGGCAAAGCCATCGATCCACAGCTTGTCGAAGCCGTACTTGTTTTCCAGCACCGAAACGATCGGGGCGAAGGTCTTGCGTGCCTTGCCCGAGAGGTCCGGCTTCCACAGGTAGAACAGCGCAGCCAGCAGGAAGCCCGCCAGGGTCAGCCAGAACGGCGGCAGCATCATGCCGTGCAGCGCGAACGCCACCGGGCCATGGAACTCTTCACCCAGGAACGCGACGGTGTTCTTGGCCGGATCGTAGAAGTCGACGATGCCGGTGAAGAACGTCTGTGCCTGGCCCTTGATCGCCTCGTGCGCATGGTTGCCGGCCCAGTCGGTGCCGTGCAGCATCGGACCGATGCTGAAGAAACCGATGGCGATCGACGGGATGGCCAGCAGGATCAGCGGCAGGGTCACCACCCACGGGGTTTCATGCGGTTCATGCGGACCGTGGCCATGGCCGTGGTCGTCATGGGCATCGCCATGGTGGGCATCGGCGGCGTGGTGATCGTCATGGCCGTGGCCATGATCGTCGTGCGCGTCGCGGAAACGCTCCTTGCCGTGGAAGGTCATGAACAGCAGGCGGAAGCTGTAGAAGCTGGTCACCAGCACGCCACCCAGCACCGCCCAGTAGCCATAGGTGGCCACCCAGCTGTTCTGCATGTGGGCGTGGATCTCGGCCGCCTCGATGATCGTGTCCTTCGAGTAGAAGCCGGAGAAGAACGGCGTACCAACCAGGGCCAGCGTACCGATCCACATGGTGATGAAGGTGATCGGCATGTACTTGCGCAGGCCGCCCATCTTGCGCATGTCCTGCTCGTGGTGCATCGCGATGATGACCGAGCCGGCGCCCAGGAACAGCAGGGCCTTGAAGAAGGCGTGGGTCATCAGGTGGAACACGGCGGCCGAGTAGGCCGACACGCCCAGGGCGACGGTCATGTAGCCCAGCTGCGACAGCGTGGAGTACGCGACGACGCGCTTGATGTCGTTCTGCACGATGCCGATCAGGCCGGTGAAGAACGCGGTGGTGGCACCGATGAACAGCACGAAGTTCAGCGCCGTCTGCGACAGCTCGAACAGCGGCGACATGCGGGTGACCATGAAGATACCGGCGGTCACCATCGTCGCGGCGTGGATCAGTGCCGAGATCGGGGTCGGGCCTTCCATCGAGTCCGGCAGCCACACGTGCAGCGGGACCTGGGCCGACTTGCCCATGGCGCCGATGAACAGGCAGATGCAGATGACGGTGGCGATCGACCAGATCACCGGCTCGTTCAGCAGCTGCATGCCCAGGATCGTGCCGTCCCAGATCTGCAGCTGGGCGCGCGGGTCAGCCAGCATGCCGGCCTGCGAGAACACCTGCGAATAGTCCAGGGTGCCGAACACCCACAGCACGCCGGCGATGCCCAGCAGGAAGCCGAAGTCACCGACGCGGTTGACCAGGAACGCCTTCATGTTGGCGAAGATCGCGGTCGGGCGCTTGAACCAGAAGCCGATCAGCAGGTACGACACCAGGCCCACCGCTTCCCAGCCGAAGAACAGCTGCAGGAAGTTGTTGCTCATCACCAGGGTGAGCATCGAGAAGGTGAACAGCGAGATGTAGCTGAAGAACCGCTGGTAGCCCGGGTCGTCCTGCATGTAGCCGATCGTGTAGATGTGGACCAGCAGCGACACGAAGGTCACCACCACCATCATCATCGCGGTCAGCTTGTCGACCATGAAGCCGACGTGCGCCGAATACTGGCCGACTTCGAAGAACGTGTAGATGTTCTGGTTGAAAGGCTGCGCGCCGCCCCACATCAGCTGGTAGAACGTGTACATCGACAGGCCGCAGGCTACCGCGACGCCGAGGATGGTGATGGTCTGCGCGCCGAAGCGCTTGACCTGGCGACCGAACAGGCCGGCGATGATGCTGCCGAACAGCGGTGCAAGCACCACTGCGATCAACAGACTCTTGGAGAGAGTGATTTCCATCTGTGGATCAGCCCTTCAACGAATCGACTTCGCCGACATTGATCGTGCGGCGGGTACGGAACAGGGTCACCAGGATCGCCAGGCCGATGGCGGCTTCCGCGGCGGCGACGGTCAGGATGAAGAACACGAACAGCTGGCCGGACGGATCGCCCAGCTGACGCGAGAAGCCGACGAAATTGATGTTCACCGACAGCAGCATCAGCTCGATCGACATCAGCAGGACGATGACGTTCTTCCGGTTGAGGAAGATGCCGGCCAGGCTGATGGCGAACAGCACCGCGCCAAGCGCAAGCATGTGGCCAAGGGTAATCACGGCTGGGTCTCCTCGCCGGTGGCCGGCTTGCTGTTGCTGTGCACGACCGGTGCTTCGGCGCCCATCTTGACCATGCGCAGGCGCTGGCCGGCCTTGACCATGGTCTGCTCACCCGGGTTCTGGCTCTTCACGCCGGTACGGCGACGCAGGGTCAGCATCACGGCGGCGACCACGGCCACGGTCAGGATGACGGCGGCGAACTCGAACGGCAGCAGGTATTCGGTGAACAGCGTGCGCGCCAGCCAGGTGACGTTGGAGCTGTCGGCAGCGACCGCAGCGGCGTTGTCGGCCGGGAACGGAGTGACCGCCCTGCCCTTCACGCCGATCAGGATCAGCATCTGCACCAGCATCGCCACTGCCACGATCAGGCCGACCGGCAGGTAGCGCACCCAGCCCTCACGCATCTTGGTGGGATCGATGTCCAGCATCATCACCACGAACAGGAACAGCACCATCACCGCGCCGACGTAGACCAGCACCAGCGCCACGCCGAGGAACTCGGCGCCCACCAGCAGCCACACGCAGGCAATGGAGAAGAAGGTCAGCACCAGGCACAGCACTGCATGCACCGGGTTGCGCACGCTGATCACCGCACCGGCCGAAACCGTTGCCGCGATGGCGAACACCCAGAAAGCGATATTTACCCAATCCATCTCTCGACCTCAGCGGTAAGCGGCATCGGCGGCACGACGCTCGGCGATCTCGTTTTCGAGACGATCGCCAAGGGCCAGCAGCTGCGGCTTGGTAACGATGTTTTCGCCACGGTTCTCGAAGTGGTACTCGAGGATGTGGGTTTCGACGATCGAGTCCACCGGGCAGCTTTCTTCGCAGAAGCCGCAGAAGATGCACTTGAACAGGTCGATGTCGTAGCGGGTGGTGCGGCGGGTGCCGTCCTTGCGCTTGGCCGAGTCGATGGTGATGGCCAGGGCCGGGCACACCGCTTCGCACAGCTTGCAGGCAATGCAGCGCTCTTCGCCGTTGGGGTAACGGCGCAGCGCGTGCAGGCCACGGAAGCGCGGCGACTGCGGGAACTTCTCCATCGGGTACATCATCGTGTACTTCGGCTTGAAGCTGTACTTCAGCGTCAGCCAGAGGCCCGCCAGCAGTTCGAGCAGCAGCAGGCTCTTGAAGTAATGGGTAATCCTGTTCATCACTTTAGACGCCCTTTTGAATCACGCCGAAGAACACCATGACGGCGGTAACCGCGATCCACAGAATGGCCAGCGGGATGAAGACCTTCCAGCCCAGGCGCATGATCTGGTCGTAGCGGAAGCGCGGGAAGCTGGCACGGAACCAGATGTAGGCACTGGCGAAGAAGAACACCTTGACGAACAGCCACGGTGCACCGCCCTTCCAGATCCAGTCGACCAGCGGCGAGACATCGCCGAAGTTGACCCAGCCCTGGACCGGGCTCAGCCAGCCGCCGAGGAAGAAGATCGAGATCAGGAAGCTGATCAGGATCATGTTCGCGTATTCGGCCAGGAAGAACAGCGCGAAGGCACCGCCGGAGTATTCGACCATGTGGCCGGCGACGATTTCCGATTCGCCTTCCACCACGTCGAACGGCGCGCGGTTGGTTTCAGCCACGCCCGACACCCAGTAGATGACGAACAGCGGGAACAGCGGCAGCAGGAACCAGTCGAAGAAGCCGGAGCTGCCGGCCTGCGCCATCACGATATTGCTCAGGTTCAGGCTGCCAGCGGCGATCATCACGCCGACCAGGGCGAAGCCCATGGCGATTTCGTAGCTGATCATCTGCGCCGAGGCGCGCATGGCACCCAGGAACGCGTACTTCGAGTTGGACGCCCAACCGGCCAGGATGATGCCGTAGATGCCCAGCGAGGTCATCGCCAGCAGGTACAGCAGGCCGGCGTTGGCATTGGACAGCACGATCTGCGAATCGAAGGGGACCACCGACCAGGCTGCGAAGGCCGGGGCCAGGGTGATCAGCGGTGCCAGCAGGTAGATCGCCTTGTTGGCGCTGCTCGGCTGGACCACTTCCTTGAACAGCAGCTTGAAGACGTCGGCGAAGGCCTGGAAGATGCCCATGCCCACGTACATCGGGCCGTGGCGGACGTGCATCCAGCCGATCAGCTTGCGTTCCCAGACCACGTAGAAGGCCACCGAGATGATCACCGGAACGGTGATCACCAGGATCTTCAGGATGATCCAGATCAGCGCGCCGATGTCACCGAGGCCCAGCAGCCACTGGTGCAGCGGGTCGACCGCGTTCAACAGCAATTCGTTCATGCAGCCACCACCGTTACGCGAGCGGCACCCAGCGGCGCGGTCGCGCCGTGGCCCGATTCAATCCAGACCGAACCCGCAGCGACGCGGGCGTCGACCACCACCGGCAGGGTGGCCTTGCCGGCATCGGTGCCGACCTTGGCCATCTGCCCTTCCTGCAGCTGCAGGCGTGCGGCATCTTCAGCGTTCAGCACGATGCGCGGGGCGTTGTTGAGCGGATGCGACTGCAGTGCCGGGGCGCGACGGACCACCGCATCGGTGCGGTAGATCGCGGCGGTCGAAGCCACTTCCAGGCCTTCGCCGGCAATCACCGGCTGCGCCGAAGCGGCAACGGCGACCGCCACCGGGGCCAGGCTGGCACGCAGGCCGGCCAGGTCGGTGAAGTCGAAACCGGCCAGCGCCATGTCGCCGCCCAGTGCGCGCAGCACGCGCCAGCCTTCACGGGCCTCGCCCGGCAGCTTGCCGCCGGCACGGGCCGACTGCTCGCGACCATCGAGGTTGGTCAGGGTGGCGTCGATTTCCGGCAGCGCACCGACCGGCAGGATGACGTCGGCGACGTCGCGGGTCGAGGCACAGGCGAACTGGCTGAAGGCCACCACCTGGGCACCGGCCAGCGCCTTGCGCGCGGCAGGTGCATCGGCGAAATCCAGGCCCGGCTCCAGGCCGTACACCACGTAGGCCTGGCGCGGCTGCGCCAGCATCGCGGCGACGTCCTTGCCGGCCGGCAGCACGCCAGCGCGGGTCAGGCCCACGGCGTTGGCGCCCTGCGGGATGCGGCACAGCTTGGCACCGGTGGCGGCGGCGAAGTCACGCGCGGCGGCGCGGATGGCGGCAGCCTGCGGGTGGTTCTCGGCGATGCCACCAACGATCAGCACGGTGTTGTTGCCGCCCTGCACGGCCGAACGCAGCTCGGCGTTGGCCAGCGCGTCGACGAACTTCGACGGTGCAACGATCTGCTTGCCGGCAATGCTGAAGGCGAAGTCGAAGTCCACCGGATTGACGACGTGGATCTTCGCGCCCTTGGTGGTCTGCGCCTTGCGCAGGCGGGCGTGGAGCAGCGGCAGTTCGTGGCGGATGTTGCTGCCCAGAACGACGATGCGGTCGGCGCCTTCGATCTCGGCCAGCGGCAGGCCGAACACTTCGGCGGTTGCGGCGTCGGAGAAATCGCGGTTGTTGATGCGGTGGTCGATGTTGCTCGAGCCCAGGCCCTTGGCCAGGCGGGCCAGCAGCGCGCCCTCCTCGTTCGAGGTGGACGGGTGCACCAGCACGCCCAGGTTGTCGCCCTGGTTGGCCTTGAGGATCTCGACGGCCGCGGCCAGGCCTTCGGCCCAGCTCACTTCCTTCCACTCGCCATTGACCTTGCGCAGCGGCTTGACCGCACGGTCTTCGCTGTACAGGCCCTGGTGCGAGTAGCGGTCACGGTCGGACAGCCAGCACTCGTTCACCGCTTCGTTGTCGCGCGGCACGGTGCGCAGCACTTCGCCGCGACGCACGTGCAGGAACAGGTTCGAACCCATCGCGTCGTGGTAGCCCAGCGACTCGCGCGCGGTCAGTTCCCACGGGCGGGCGCGGAACTGGAACACCTTGTTGGTCAGTGCGCCGACCGGGCAGACGTCGACGACGTTGCCGGACAGTTCGGTGGTCAGCGGCTTGCCGTCGAAGGTACCGATCTGCAGGTTCTCACCGCGGTACATGCCACCCAGTTCGTAGGTACCGGCGACGTCGGCGGTGAAGCGGACGCAGCGGGTGCACTGGATGCAGCGGGTCATCTCGGTGGCGACCAGCGGGCCCATGTCCTCGTCCGGCACCACGCGCTTGCGCTCGTTGAAGCGGCTGACCGAACGGCCATAGCCCAGCGACACGTCCTGCAGCTCGCACTCGCCGCCCTGATCGCAGATCGGGCAGTCGAGGGGGTGGTTGATGAGCAGGAACTCCATCACCGAGCGCTGGAACTTCAGTGCCTTCTCGCTGCGGGTGGCGACCTTCATGCCATCCATCACCGGAGTGGCGCAGGCCGGCGCCGGCTTCGGCGACTTTTCCACGTCCACCAGGCACATGCGGCAGTTGGCGGCGATCGGCAGCTTCTCGTGGTAGCAGAAGCGCGGAATCGAAATGCCGGCCTTGTCGGCCGCCTGGATGATCATCGAACCCTTGGGCACGACCAGCGACTTGCCATCGATTTCGATGGTCACGTGATCCGGTGGCACGTTCGGGTTTACGGGTTGCGCGCTCATGCGGCGGCTGCCTCCACCTTCTTGCCGTCAACCATCGAATGACCGTTGACGATGTAGTACTCGAATTCGTCCCAGAACTGGCGCAGGAAGCCCTGGATGGGCCATGCAGCCGCTTCACCGAACGCACAGATGGTGTGGCCTTCGATCTGGCCGGCCACCGCCTTCAGCTGGTGCAGGTCTTCCATCGTGGCCTTGCCGGCGACGATGCGCTCCAGCACGCGGTGCATCCAGCCGGTGCCTTCACGGCACGGGGTGCACTGGCCGCAGGATTCCTTGTGGAAGAACTGGCTGATGCGGCAGGCGAACTTGACGCAGCAGACGCTGTCGTCGAGCACCACGATCGCACCCGAACCCAGGCCGGAGCCCAGCGCACGGATGGTGTCGTAGTCCATCGGCAGGTCCTTCAGCTCGGCCGCGGTCAGCACCGGCATCGACACGCCGCCCGGGATCGCGCCCTTCAGCGTGCGGCCCGGACGCAGGCCACCGGCCATTTCCAGCAGGTCGTGGAATTTGGTGCCGAGCGGCACTTCGAAGTTGCCGCCATTCTGCACGCAGCCGGACACCGAGAAGCACTTCGGACCGCCGTTGGCGGTCAGGCTCAGGCCCTTGAACCACTCCGGACCGTTGCGGATGATCGCCGGCACCGAACCATAGGTTTCGGTGTTGTTGATCGTCGACGGCTTGCCATACAGGCCGAAATTGGCCGGGAACGGCGGCTTGTAGCGCGGCTGGCCCTTCTTGCCCTCCAGCGATTCCATCAGCGCGGTTTCTTCGCCGCAGATGTACGCGCCGGCGCCCAGCGCGCCGTAGATGTCGATGTCCACGCCGCTGCCGAGGATGTTCTTGCCCAGCCAGCCGTTCGCATAGGCGTCGGCCAGGGCCTGCTCGAAGTGCTCGAACGGCTCGTGGTGGAACTCACCGCGCAGGTAGTTGTAACCCACGGTCGAACCGGTGGCGTAGCAGGCGATCGCCATGCCTTCCACCACCGAATGCGGGTTGTAGCGCAGGATGTCGCGGTCCTTGCAGGTGCCCGGCTCGGATTCGTCCGAGTTGCAGAGGATGTACTTCTGCATGTTGCCCTTCGGCATGAAGGACCACTTCAGGCCGGTCGGGAAGCCTGCGCCACCGCGGCCGCGCAGGCCCGAGGCCTTGACCATCTCGATGACCTGCTCCGGCGGGATCTTCTCTTCGAGGATCTTGCGCAGGGCGGCGTAGCCACCGGTCTTCAGGTAGCTTTCGTACGACCACGGGGTGTCGTAATGCAGGGTGGTATAGACCACCTGGTGCGGCAGCGGCGCGGGGCCGACCGGACCCTTGGATTCGTGGTGATGTGCCATGCCCTTACTCCAGCCCGTCCAGCAGCTCGTCGACCTTTTCCAGGGTCAGACGCTCATGGTAGTGACCGTTGATGACCATCATCGGCGCGCCACCGCAGCCGGCCAGGCACTCTTCCTCGCGCTTGAGGTAGACGCGGCCGTCCGGGGTCGATTCACCGTGCTTGATGCCCAGCTTCTTCTCGCAGTGGCGGACGATGTCCTCGGCGCCATTGAGCCAGCAGCTGATGTTGGTGCAGATGGCCACGTTGTTGCGGCCGACCTTCTCGGTCTCGAACATCGAGTAGAAGCTGGCGACCTCGTAGGCCCACACCGGCGGCAGGTCCAGGTACTTGGCCACGCCGGCGATCAGCTCGTCGGTCAGCCAGCCCTGGTTCTGCTCCTGGGCCGCATGCAGGCCCTGCAGCACGGCAGAGCGCTTGCGGTCCGGCGGGAACTTGGACAGCCAGTGATCGATGTGAGCGCGGGTCTTGTCGCTCAGCACCACCATCGGGTCGACGTCGCGCGCCGCCTCGAAATTACCTGTCGCCTTCATCGGCCGACCTCAGCGAAATGCATAACGTGAAATTCCAGAAACTGCGGCGCCGGCTTGCGCCGGCTGCCTGCAGCGGGCGTTGGCGTGGCGGACGGCATTACCGGTCAACCTCGCCGAACACCAGGTCGTAGGTACCGATCATCGCCACCACGTCGGCCAGCATGTGGCCGCGCACGATCGAATCGATCGAGGACAGGTGGGCGAAGCCCGGCGCACGCAGGTGCACGCGGAACGGCTTGTTGGCGCCATCGGAGACCAGGTAGCAGCCGAATTCGCCCTTCGGGGCTTCCACCGCCGAGTAGGTCTCGCCGGCCGGCACGCAGTAGCCTTCGCTGAACAGCTTGAAGTGGTGGATCAGCGCTTCCATGTCGTCCTTCATGTCCTCGCGCTTGGGCGGAGCGACCTTGAAGTTCTTCACCATCACCGGGCCCGGGTTGGCCTTCAGCCACGCCACGCACTGCTTGATGATGCGGTTGGACTCGCGCATTTCGGCAACGCGGACCAGGTAGCGGTCGTAGCAGTCGCCTTCCTTGCCCAGCGGGATGTCGAAATCGACGGCATCGTACTTGGCGTACGGGCGCTTCTTGCGCAGGTCCCAGGCGACGCCCGAGCCACGCAGCATCACGCCGGTCATGCCCCACTGGTGCGCCAGTTCCGGCGTCACCACGCCGATGCCGACGGTACGCTGCTTCCAGATACGGTTGTCGGTCAGCAGGGTTTCGTATTCGTCGATGCGCTTGGGGAACTCGACGGTGAAGTTCTCCAGGAAGTCCAGCAGCGAGCCCTCGCGCGAAGCATTGAGCTGCTTCAGCGCCTTGCCCTTGTGCCAGCGCGACTCCTTGTACTTCGGCATGTGGTCCGGCAGGTCGCGGTAGACACCGCCCGGACGGTAGTACGCCGCGTGCATGCGTGCGCCGGAGACTGCTTCATAGCAGTCCATCAGCTCTTCGCGCTCGCGGAAGGCGTACAGCATCACCGCCATCGCACCCAGGTCGAGCGCGTTGGAGCCCAGCCACATCAGGTGGTTGAGGATGCGGGTGATCTCGTCGTACATGGTGCGGATGTACTGCGCACGCTCCGGCGCCTCGATGCCCATCAGGGTCTCGATCGCGCGCACGTAGGCGTGCTCGTTGCACATCATCGACACGTAATCCAGTCGATCCATGTAGCCGATCGACTGGTTGAACGGCTTGGACTCGGCCAGCTTTTCGGTACCACGGTGCAGCAGACCCACGTGCGGGTCGGCGCGCATGATGGTTTCACCGTCCATTTCCAGGATCAGGCGCAGCACACCGTGAGCGGCCGGATGCTGCGGGCCGAAGTTCATGGTGTAGTTGCGGATTTCCTGCCGGCTTTCGGCGGCGTTGCTGGCGAATGCTTCGCCGGCCTGGTGTACGTGGCTCACTTCACTGCCTCCTGCGCGCGCTCACCTTCTGCGGTCTGCAGACGGGCGTCGTCGCGGATCACGCGCGGCACGCCGACACGCGGCTCCACCGAGGTGACCGGTTCGTAGATCACGCGCTTCTTTTCTTCGTCGTAGCGGACTTCGACATTGCCGATCAGCGGGAAGTCCTTGCGGAACGGATGGCCGACGAAACCGTAGTCGGTCAGGATCCGGCGCAGGTCCGGGTGGCCTTCGAAGATCACGCCGTACAGGTCGAACGCTTCGCGCTCGAACCAGTTCAGGCCCGGCCAGATGCCGGTCAGCGAGGACACCACCGGCAGTGCTTCGTCAGGCGCGAAGCAGCGCAGGTGCATCATCAGGTTGTGCTGGTACGAGCGCAGCTGGGCGACCACGGCGAAACGCTGGGTCGGCATGTGCTGCGGGCGGGCACCGTCGGCACCGTTTTCCTCGGTGGGGAACTCACCCCACGCGAAACGGCCCTGGGCCTTGCCTTCGACGCCACGGCTGAAGCCCTGCGAGGACACGTCGGCGGTGTCCCATTCGTCGGAGCCATAACCCAGGTAATCGACGCCGCAGAGATCCACGGCCTGCTCGAAACCAAACTCGTCACGCAGCGCCAGGGCGGTGGCGTGCCACTCGGCGGCAGGCACTTCCAGCGTCACTTCGCCGCGGGGTTCGACCACGATGACCTTCGCACCAGCGAAACGTGCGGAGAGTCGGTCGATGAAGGATGCTTGCTCTGCCATGGGGGCTTGGCGCGCTCTTGTCAGGTGAAGGGGTCAGCGGGCGATGGTCTGTGTACGCCAGATCTTCTTCTGCAGCTGCAGGATCCCGTACACCAGCGCCTCGGCGGTCGGCGGGCAACCCGGGACGTAGACGTCCACCGGCACCACGCGATCACAGCCGCGCACGACAGAATAGGAGTAGTGGTAATAGCCGCCACCATTGGCGCAGCTACCCATCGAGATGACCCACTTCGGGTCCGGCATCTGGTCGTAGACCTTGCGCAGCGCCGGGGCCATCTTGTTGACCAGGGTACCGGCCACGATCATCACGTCGGACTGGCGCGGCGACGGGCGGAACACCACGCCGTAGCGGTCAAGGTCCAGGCGCGCGGCGCCGGCGTGCATCATCTCGACCGCGCAGCAGGCCAGACCGAAGGTCATCGGCCACATCGAGCCGGTGCGCGCCCAGTTCAGCAGTGCATCGACGCTGGTGGTGACGAAGCCCTTTTCCAGCAGCGGGTTGTCGCCTTCCGGCCGCAGGATGTCATCAACCCGGCCTTCCGGCGTGGGGTTGTTCATGAGGCCATCGAGAGTCTGAATCACTCCCATTCCAGCGCTCCCTTCTTCCAGACGTAAATGAAACCGAGGAACAGCATGCCGACGAACAGGCCCATGGTGACGAGCGAACGCGCGCCCAGCTCCATGAAGACCTGGGTCCACGGCACGATGAAGATGATTTCCAGGTCGAAGACGATGAACTGGATCGCGATCAGGTAGTAGCGCACGTCGAACTTCATGCGCGCGTCTTCGAAGGCCTCGAAGCCGCACTCGTACGGCGACAGCTTTTCCAGATCGGGGCGGCGGGGACCGAGGAATCGACCAACCAGCATCAGCGTAATGCCGATACCGGTGGCAACGATCAGAAACAGCAGAGACGGCAAATATTCGGCCAGCACAGCGATTCTCTCTTGCCTCTGCCGCTGCGCCTGCAGGCGCTTTGGCATGGGGGAGTGGACGGGAATCTACCTGGCGCCTTGCGCGCCAGGCGAACCCGCTTTACTTACAAATGGTGCCCAAGAGGGGACTCGAACCCCTACGACCTAAGTCGCTACCACCTCAAGGTAGTGCGTCTACCAATTCCGCCACCTGGGCAAACGATCACATCAGACTATCTTCCCGATGCGCCGCGTATTGTAACCGGCTTCAGTGTTTCTGGGAGCCTTCCGAAGGCTTTTCTTCACCAGAAACCGAAGATTCCGCCTGAGCCGGCACATTCGCGGCCGGAACCGGGGCGGCCGGGACCGCATCAGCCTTCGGAACGGCCGGCAATTCGCCTGCCGGAGCCGCCGGAGCGACCGCCGTCGGGGCGGACATCAAGCCCAGATCCTGGTCGGCCGCCGGACGGCTGCCATGACCGGCATACCAGGCCATGAAGAGGCTGATTCCGAAGAACACGACGGCCAGCCACTTGGTCGACTTGGACAGGAAGTTCGAGGCGCCACGCGCACCGAACACCGTACCCGAGGCGCCGGCACCAAAGCCCGAACCCGCCGCCGCACCCGAGCCACGCTGCATCAGGATCAGCGCGATCATGGCCACAGCGACCAGCACGTAGACGACATTGAGGATCAACATCAGCATTGGAAACCGCCCTCGGACAATACTTCTAGGATTAGTTCGCGGCCGCCGCCCTTGCGATGGCCAGGAAGTCCGCGGCCACCAGGGAGGCGCCGCCGACCAGCCCACCATCGACATCCGGCTGCGCGAACAGTTCCCCGGCATTGTCGGGCTTCACGCTACCGCCGTAAACAATGGGCAGTGAATCAGCGATTCTAGCATCGATACGCGCGACTTCGCCACGGATGAACGCGTGCACCTGCTGTGCCTGCTCCTTGGTGGCGGTACGGCCGGTACCGATGGCCCAGACCGGCTCATAGGCGACCACAGCCTGGGCGAAACCGGCCGCGCCGACCAGCTCCAGCACCGGTGCCAGCTGGCTGGCGATGACCGCTTCGGTCTGCCCGGCCTCGCGCTGTTCCAGGGTCTCGCCCACGCACAGCACCGGCACCAGGCCGGCGTGCTGGGCGGCGGCGAACTTGCGCGCGACCAGCTCGCTGCTCTCATGGTGGTACTGGCGGCGCTCGGAATGGCCGACCAGGCCATAGCGGGCCCCGACCTCGACCAGCATGACCGCGCAGACCTCGCCGGTGTAGGCGCCCTTCTCGTTGCTGCTCACGTCCTGCGCGCCAAAGGCCAGGCCGGTCTCGCCGAAGTCCTCGACCAGTTCGCCCAGGTACGGCAGCGGCGGCAGGATCACCACGTCCACCCCCTCCAGCGGCAGCCCGGCAGCCACCTGCCCCAGCAGTTCATTGGCGAATTGACGGCTGCCATGCAGCTTCCAGTTTCCGGCGACGATCTTGCGGCGCATGAGCGGGTGGCTCCTGTGTGAAGTCAGCCGGTCATGATACCCGCTGCGGCAAAAATCCGTTTCCTTGTAAGCGGTTACATGGATTTTCAGCCAACGGCGCAGCCCCTCGTGGCGGGGGGCGGGGGGCGGGGTTTGGTTGCTCGCGGAGAGCCAGGCTAGATCCAGGGCTTGGCCGGGCGGGTGGGACTGCGCAGGGGACGCTGCAAGTACGTCCATGTAAGCTCGATCGCCGCATCCATGCGGCTCACGCCCCTGCGCAGCCCCACCCACCCGGCCTCTGACACAGTCCGGCGGCTCCGCCCGCCACGGAAAGAAAAAAGAAGAGCAGGAGCAAAGGCAAAAGCTGCATTCCGGGTTGCTGCCGGCTGGACCAACCCCTACCCCACTTCGATCCGACAGATCTCATCCACGCAAGGCGTGGATCTACCGTGTCGACCAAGGTCGACACCCACCAACCGTCACCGGGAAACTGTCGAAGGCGGGGAGGTGTGGGTTGGCAGGACCGTTGGCGCCATGGATGGCGCCATCGAGCCCCCAGGGGTGAGGGCGCTTTGCTTGCGAAGCACTGCTTCGCAAGCGCCCGAACGCACAGCCGCCAGCGGCTGGGCCGGTCTGGGGGTTCACGGCGTGTCCTGCCAACCCACACCGCCCCGCCCAACACGCAGAAACCCAGAGCCGCTTTGGCTTTGGACTTGCCGGCCAGCGGCCGGCACTACCGCGGGTGCAGGGTGCAACCCTGCAAAGACAAAGGCCGCCTTTCGGCGGCCTCACTTTTCTTTACTTCAGCTTGATCTCGCGCAGGCGCTCCTCGAGGAAGCCGTGGGCGGTGATCGGCTCCGGGTACCGGCTCGGGTTCTCCGGGGTGATGCACGAGGGCAGCACGTCGATCAGGAAATCCGGGTTCGGGTGCAGGAAGAACGGCACCGAGTAACGCGGCTGGCGGGCCAGCTCGCCCGGGGGGTTGACCACGCGATGGATCGTCGACGGGTACACATGGTTGGTCAGGCGCTGCAGCATGTCGCCGATGTTGACCACGATGGTGTCCGCGTCCGAGGTGAACGGCACCCACTCGCCCTCATGCGACTGCACCTCCAGGCCCGCGGCGCTGGCGCCGACCAGCAGGGTGATGAAGTTGATGTCGCCATGCGCGCCGGCACGCACGTTCGGGATGTCGTCGGTGGTGATCGGCGGGTAGTGGATCGGGCGCAGGATCGAGTTGCCGAAGTTGGTCTTGTCGGCGAAGAAGTCTTCCGGCAGGCCGATGTGCAGGGCCAGCGCGGACAGCACGCGCGAACCCAGGTTGTCCAGCGCCTGGTACAGGCCGTAGCCGCGCTCACGGAAGCCCTCGACCTCGGTCGGCCACAGGTTCGGTGCCATCACGTCGCGGTACTTGGAGTCGTCGGCGATTTCACGACCGATGTGCCAGAACTCCTTCAGGTCGAAGTGCTTGGAGCCCTTGGCGGTTTCCACGCCGAAGGGAGTATAGCCGCGGGCGCCGCCGCTGCCGGCCACGTGGTACTTGCGCTTGACCTCTTCCGGCAGGGCGAAGAAGGCCTTGAAGGCATCGTAGGCCGCGTCGATGTCGGCCTGCGGAATGCCGTGGTTGCGGATGCCCGCGAATCCCCATTGGCGGTAGGCCGCGCCCAGCTCGGCCACGAAGGCCTCGCGGTCGCTGTCGAAACGGGTGATGTCGAGGGTGGGGATCTGGCTCACAGCAATTCCTGGCTTGTCATTGGGTCTGGGGGGCCTGCGCATTCATGGCCCGCCTGAACATTGTGACAGATCACCCGGCGGACGCTACTCGATCCTCGGAAACAAATCGATACAATGCGCGACCTGCGCACAATTTAACGAATCCATCACGTTGGCAGCGCAAGCCCCGACCGCGCCTCCCCGACCCGACGCACCATGCCCGACGCCCCAGCCGCCATCGCCCTTCCCTCTGCGGGCCCTGCCCTTCGCTGGCGCCGGCTTGCGTGGTGGTCCCTGTTCGTCCTGGGCAATGCGCTGCTGGCGACGATGATCACCCTCGGCAACGTGCCGCTTTACGACAACCCGGGCGGCCACCAGGGCCTGGCCTATCTCGCGATTGCCCTGCCCGGGCACCTGCTCGCCTTCGGCGCGCTGGCCGGCGCGCTGCCACTGCTGCTGGGCCTGTGGCCGCGCAGCGCGCGCACGCTGAGCATCAGTGCGGTACTGCTGCAGGGCTTGTGGTTGTGCCTGCTGCTGGTCGACGCCAAGGTGTTCACCCTGTACCGCTTCCACCTCAATGCCATGGTCCTGAACATGGTGTTCGGCGGCGCCCTGCAGGACCAGGTTGCGTTGTCGTGGAAGACCTGGGTACAGGTCGGCCTGCTGGTGGCGGCCATTTTCACCGCCGAGGGCATCCTGGCCTGGGCGTGCTGGAAGCTGCTGCCGGCCGCGCCCCGCCGGCGCAGGGTGCTGCAGGCCTGGGCGGTGGTCGCCCTGCTGATGGCGAGCGGCCAGGTGGCCACCGTCTACTACGACGCACGCGGCGACCGTGACGTGATTGCCCAGTGGAACTACCTGCCCTGGGCCCAGCCGATCACCGCCAAGAGCTTCATGCGCAGGCTGGGCGTGGTCAGTGAACAGCAGGTCGGCCTGCCCGATCCTCGCCATGCGCAGCTGCTGTATCCGCTGCAGCCACTGCGCTGCCAGAGCCCACAGCGGCCCAATGTACTGATGGTCGTGCTGGAATCGCTGCGCCACGATGCGCTTACCCCGCAGACCATGCCGAACACCTCGGCACTGGCGGCCTCCGCTCGTGTCTACGACCGCCATTTCAGCACGGGCAACGCCACCCGCTATGGCCTGTTCGGCCTGCTCTACGGCCTGCCGGGCGGCTACTGGCAAAGCATGCTTGACGAACAGCGCGGCTCACAGCTGTTCAAGGTGCTGGGCCAGCAGGGGTACGACCTGCATCTGTACGGCAGCGCGCCGATGTACAGCCCGGAATTCGACCGCACTGCATTTGCGGACGTCCGCGACCAGCTGCACCAGGGCCCGCCCGGCCTGGGTTCGGAAGGCCGTGACAGCAGCATCGTAGCCTCGCTTCAGAAGGACATCCGTGCAAGCCAGGCAGCGCACACGCCGTGGTTCGGCTTCGTCTTCCTCGATTCCACCCATGCGCCCTACCACATGCCCGCAGGCTACCCGCCGCTGGCGACCCCGATGGCGCAGGAAATCGACTTCCTCAGGTTCGGTCCGGACCACGACCCGGCCCCGGAACTGAACCGTTACCGGACCGCCGTGCATTACGCCGACAGCCTCGTCGGCACCCTGCTGGACGATCTGCGCGCGCAGGGCCTGGATCAGAACACCATCGTCCTGGTCACCGGCGACCACGCCGAGGAGTTCAACGACCTGAAGCTGAACTACTGGGGCCACAACGGCAACTTCTCCGACTACCAGCTGCAGGTACCGTTCGTGCTGCACTGGCCCGGCCAGGCCAGCGGCCATGAGACACGCACCAGTTCACATGAGGACTGGGTGCCGACGTTGATGCGCCACGCCCTGGGCTGCGAGAACGCACTGAGCGACTTCAGCACCGGCCAGGATCTGCTGGCCGAACCCGCAGGCGAGCGCGCACTGGTGGTGGAAAGCTGGTCACAACGCGCCGTCCGCCATGGCAATGGCATCTACGTGTTCGACAAGTTCGGCAATGCGACGGCGCTTGACCTGCATTACCGCCCGCTGCCGCGCCAGGCCCCGGATGCCGGCGCCGTCCGTACCGCATGGGAAGCGCTGACCCGCTTCCGCAACCGCTGACCACAGAGGATGGATTCCATGAAACGCTCGCTGCGGATCCTGCATACCGAAGCTGCCCGGGGAATGGGCGGCCAGGAGATCTACATCTTCCGCCACATGCAGGTGATGCGTGCGCGCGGGCACCAGGTGTCGCTGCTGTGCCAGCCCGATGCCCGCCTGGCCCAGCTCGCGCGCGACGATGGCTTCACTGTGCATACTCTGCGCATGGGCGGCCTGGCACGGCTGCTGCGCGGCATCTGGTCGGTGTCACGCCTGGTACGCCGCGAGCGCTACGACGTGGTCAACACCACCAGCCGCCGCGACGCACTGATCGCCGCGGCCGGCGCACGCCTGGGCGGCACGCCACTGGTGGTGCGCTCGCGCCACCTGATGAGTCCGGTCAATTCGTTGCTGACCTATACCGGTCTTCCGCACCGGATCATCACCGTCAGCGATTTCGTCAAGCGGCTGCTGGTCGACCGCGGCATTGCCGCCGAGCGCATCGGCATCGTGCCCCCCATGGCGACGCCGCCGCGCTGGGGCATGACCGAGCAGGGCGATCCCTGGGAGAACCTGCAGGCCACCCGCGCACAGGTCCGCGCCGAACTCGGTTTCGCCGAGCGCGACATCGTGGTCGGCTGCGTGGCCGTGCTGCGCGAGCCCAAGGGCCATGCCGAGCTGCTGCGCGCCATGGCGCCACTATGCAAGACCAATCCCGACCTGCACCTGGCCGTGGTCGGCGACGGCGAGCCGGTCATGGGCCGCCTGCAGGCCCTGCGCAGCGAACTCGGGCTGGAGCGCCAGGTGCACCTGCTCGGCTTCCGCAGCGACGCACACCGGCTGATGGCCGGTTTCGACATCTTCGCCCTGGCCACCCACAAGGAAGCCTCGGGGACCGTGTTCCTCGAGGCGGCGCAGGCGGCACTGCCGATCGTCTCGCATCGCGTTGGCGGCGTGCCTGAAATGCTGGTGGAAGGCAGCAACGCCATCCTCACCCGGCTGGGTGATGACGCCGCCCTCACTGGTGCGTTGCGGCTGCTGGTGGATGATCAGGAACGTCGCCGGCAGATGGGCCGCGCCGGTTGGGACTGGATCCGCAGCGCCAAGCAGTTCAGCGCGGCCGGCCACGGAGAGGCCACTGAAAACTACTACCTCCAATGGTTGAAGGAGCTGGGTCATGGCTAACGCCAGAACCGTACCGGTGCTGATGCACCACCATGTCAGCAACTCGCCGGGAATGATCACCGTATCCCCGGAGAACTTCGAGAGCCAGATCGCCTGGCTCGCACGGACCGGCTGGACCTCGCTGACGCTGGACCAGTACGCCGGCTTTCTCGCCGGGAAGCCGGTGCCGCGCAAATCGATCGTGATCACGTTCGACGACGGCTACCTGGACAACTGGGTCTACGCCCATCCGATCCTGCAGAAATACGGCATGCATGCGGTGGTCTTCGTGGTCACCGGCTGGATGCACGAAGGTCCGATCCGCCCGCATGCAGGCATCGAAGGCGCCGAGCTGCCGGCCACGCCGGAACATCGCGCCTGCGAGGACCTGATCTACAAGCAGGGCCGCAGCGACGAAGTGATGATGCGCTGGAGCGAAGCGCGTGCGGCAATCGAAGCCGGCACGTTCGAGGTCCACTGCCATACCCACAGCCACACCCGTTGGCTCAAGCGCGATGACCTGGACCGTGCGCAGCGCCGCGAAGGCATCAGCGGCGACCTGGCCATGGCGAAGCAGACGCTGCTGGAGAAGCTCGGCGAAGTCTCCGATACGCTGTGCTGGCCCTATGGTGACTTCGACGATGACTACATCGAAGTGGCACGCGAACAGGGCTTCCGCTACCTGCACACCACCCATCCCTTCGGCCGCAACGTGATTGGCGGCGATCCGGAGCGGATCTATCGCTTCGCGATCCGCAACCGGCCGGCCAGCTGGCTGCGCAAGCGCATCGCATGGAGCTACAACCCGTTGATCGCGCCGATCTTCAACGGCTTCAAGGCGCGGCAGAAGAAGATGGTGCCTGGCCCGTAGGAGGCCACGTTCATCTTGATCGCGGCAGCACCCGTTTTCGAATGGACTCAAAGGAACAGTGAAGGCAATGAACGTACTGGTGACCGGCGGTGCTGGCTACATCGGCTCGCATGCATGCGTGGAGCTGCAGCAGCAGGGGCACGGCGTGGTCATCGTGGACTCGCTGTGCAACAGCGACGCCAGCGTGGTCGAGCGCATCGGACGGATCACCGGCACGGCACCGGTGTTTGTGCAGGCTGACATCCGGGACCGGCCGCGCATGGCCGCCTTGATGCAGGAGCACGCGATCGATGCCGTACTGCACTTCGCAGCGCTCAAGTCCGTGGGCGAATCCCAGAAGATTCCACTGCAGTATTTCGACAGCAACATCAGCGGTTCGATTGCCCTGCTCGGTGCCATGCAGGATGCAGGCGTGCAGTTGCTGGTCTTCAGCTCTTCGGCAACGGTGTACGGCAACCAGGACCACTGCCCGGTGGCCGAGACCGCTTCAACCTGTGCGATGACGCCCTATGGGCGCACCAAGCTGGTGGTCGAGCAGCTGCTTGCCGACCTGGCGGCAACGGGCCAGGACCTGCATATCGCGACGCTGCGCTACTTCAACCCGGTCGGCGCCCACGCCAGCGCGCTGATCGGCGAGCTGCCGCATGGCACGCCGAGCAACCTGATGCCCTACATCGCGCAGGTCGCAGCCGGGCTGCTGCCGGAGGTCCAGGTCTTCGGGGACGACTATCCGACCCATGATGGTACCGGCGTGCGCGACTACATCCATGTGCAGGACGTCGCCAGCGCCCACGTACTGGCCCTGCAGTTCCTTCGCGACCAGCGGCGCAGCATCACCCTCAACCTTGGCACCGGCCAGGGCCACAGCGTGCTGGAACTGATCCAGGCCTTCGAGCTCACCACCGGCGTAAGGGTTCCGTTCCGCATCGTACCGCGGCGCGATGGCGACATCGCGGTCAGCTTCGCCGATGCCTCGCTGGCGCTGCGCGAGCTGGGCTGGAAGGCGCGTCACGATCTCACCGACATGTGCCGGGACACCTGGAAGTGGCAGCGGGCGATGTCACGCACCGCACACGGTGCAATGCCAGAGCACCTGCCCGCGCGCTGATGCGGGCAGGACCCAGCGGTCGGAAACGCCCGTACACGACGCGTCACAAGGTGCGCAGCCGCAGCTGAACGCGATCGCGGGCCGCGCACGGTTGAGTCCCCCTCCCAGAAAAAAACATGGCCGCAAACGCGGCCATGTCGGGTGCAACACGCGGTATTGCCACGCTGCTCAGGCAGCGGCTTCGCGCACCGCAGCGGACAAGCGATCGAGTGTCTCCTGCATCAGCGTGGCGTCATCGGCTTCGACGGTAACCCGCACCACCGGCTCGGTACCCGACGGGCGCAGGAACGCGCGACCGCGGCCGGCCACCGACTGCTGCGCGGCCGCCAGCGCGGCCTGCACACTGTCGGCCTGCACCGTGGCCTTGGCCGAGACATTGCCCAACCGCACGTTGACCGTTTTCTGCGGCACCCGCTCCAAACCCTTCAGCGCCTGGCGCAGGGTCTGGCCGCCGTTGCGCAGTGCCACCAGTACCTGCAGGGCACTGACAATACCGTCGCCGGTGGTCGCCCGGTCCAGGCACAGCAGGTGGCCTGAGGCCTCACCGCCAAGCACGCCCCCGCCTTCGACCAGCGCCTGGTGCACGTATCGATCACCAACGTTGCTGCGCACGAACGGGATCTGCAGATCGGCGAAAGCTCTCTCCACGCCGTAGTTGCTCATCAGCGTGCCGACCACCGGGCCGCGCAGGCGGCCTTCGTCCTTCCAGGCGCGGGCCAGGATGTACAGCAGGTCATCGCCGTCGACCGGGTTGCCCTGGTCGTCGGCCATCAGCACACGGTCGCCATCACCATCGAAGGCGATGCCGAGATCGGCGCGGGTCTCGCGGACCTTGGCCGCCAGGTTGTCGATATGGGTGGAACCCACACCGGCGTTGATGTTGACGCCGTTGGGCTCGGCACCGATGCCGATCACCTCGGCGCCCAGTTCGCGGAACAGCAGCGGTGCGATCTGGTAGGTGGCGCCGTGTGCGCAATCCAGCACCAGGCGCACGCCACGCAGGTCGAACGCGCGCGGCACGCTGGCCTTGCAGAACTCGATGTAGCGGCCGACCGCTTCGCGCGCGCGCGACGCCTTGCCCAGCTTCTCCGATTCGGCGGTGGTGAACGGAACGTCCAGCGCCGCTTCCAGGGCCAGTTCGGTGGCGTCGTCGAGCTTCTCGCCCTGGGCGGAGAAGAACTTGATGCCGTTGTCGTAATGCGGGTTGTGCGAAGCGCTGATGACGATGCCGGCGTCCACGCCCAGCGTACGGGTCAGGAATGCCACGGCCGGGGTCGGCATCGGGCCGAGCAGCTGCACGTCGGCACCGGCGGCCACCAGCCCGGCTTCCAGCGCCGCTTCGAACATGTAGCCGGAAATGCGGGTGTCCTTGCCGATCACCACGATCGGCCGGCGCCCGTCCTGGCCGCGCTGGGCGACCAGGACACGGCCCAGGGCGTTGCCCAGGCGCAGCACGAAGTCGGCCGAGATCACGCCTTGGCCGACCCGCCCACGGATGCCGTCAGTTCCGAAGTACTTGCGGGCACCCATCAAGCCACCTCCGGCGCCGGCTGGCGACCCAGCATTGCCAGCAGATCGGACAGACGGTCGCGCATCTCGCGACGGTCACAGATCTGGTCGATGGCACCGTGCTCCAGCAGGAACTCCGAACGCTGGAAGCCTTCCGGCAGCTTCTCGCGCACGGTCTGC
Organism: Stenotrophomonas sp. YJH_SMC_64; assembly: GCF_059371375.1. Taxonomy (NCBI): domain Bacteria; kingdom Pseudomonadati; phylum Pseudomonadota; class Gammaproteobacteria; order Lysobacterales; family Lysobacteraceae; genus Stenotrophomonas; species Stenotrophomonas sp. YJH_SMC_64. The sequence goes on from NZ_JCAFUN010000013.1 coordinate 93,198, forward strand.
TCGATCACGCGCGGACCCGCAAAGCCGATCAGTGCCTGCGGCTCGGCGATATTGATGTCGCCCAGCATCGCGAACGAGGCCGACACGCCACCGGTGGTCGGGTGGGTCAGCACCGAGATGTACGGCAGGCCCGCTTCACGCAGCTTGCCCAGTGCGGCCGAGGTCTTGGCCATCTGCATCAGCGAGAACAGGCCTTCCTGCATGCGCGCGCCGCCGCTCTGCGAGAAGCACACGTACGGGGCACCGATCTCCACTGCGGTTTCGGCGGCCAGCGCGAAACGCTCACCCACCACCGAGCCCATCGAGCCGCCCATGAAGGCGAAGTCGAACGACGATGCGACCAGCGCACGGCCCTTGAGCAGGCCGCGCATGGCGATCAGCGCGTCGTACTCACCCGTGTTCTTCTGCGCGATCTTGATGCGCTCGCTGTACTTCTTCTGGTCCTTGAACTTGAGCAGGTCGGTCGGGCCCAGGCGCGCACCGATCTCGGTGGTGCTGTCGGCGTCGAACAGGGCGGCCAGGCGCGCACGCGCGCGGATCGCCATGTGGTGGCCGCACTTCGGGCAGACCTCCAGGTTCTCTTCCAGTTCCGGACGGTACAACGCGCTGCCGCAGTTGCTGCACTTTTCCCACAGGCCCTCGGGGACACTGCGCTTCTTGCTGGGGGTGTTGTCGGTGCGGATGCCGGACGGCATCAACTTGCTGAGCCAACTCATGCGGGAGGACACTTCCGTTCAGGGCGGCCCGAGGGCCGCAAAGGCGGACAGTCTAGCTCCGCTTTCCCTGCCCGTGCACCCCCTTGCCGGCCACGGAGCCGCCGGAAAAAACCATGCTGGGACGTACGTTTAGGTGCTGGGTCATGCCGGCCGCTGGCCGGCAGCCCCTACGTGCAGACCCATGGGTAGTGCCGGCCGCTGGCCGGCAGCCCCTACGTGCAGACCCATGGGTAGTGCCGGCCGCTGGCCGGCAGCCCCCACGTGCAGACCCATGGGTAGTGCCGGCCGCTGGCCGGCAGCCCCTTACGTGCAGACCCAGGGGTAGTGCCGGCCGCTGGCCGGCAGCACTTGCATGTGGCCGTCAGGAAGATGCCGGCCGGCGGCCGGCACGACCGTTACGCGTCCAGCGCCTGCCGCAGCGGGGCCAGGAAAGCTCCAGCGCGCTGCGCGGCCTCTTCAGCCGAGCCCGCTTCGGCCAGCACCGCCACCAGTGCACTGCCAACCACCACGCCATCGGCCTGGCGCGCCATCGCCGCCGCACTGGCGGCGTCCTTGATGCCGAAGCCAGCAACCACCGGCACTGAAGCGCGCGCGCGCAGGGCCTGCAGGCGGGCACTGGCGGCATCGCTGTCCAGGCGTTCGGACGCGCCGGTGACACCGGCAAAGCTGACGTAGTAGAGATAGCCACGGGCCAGCGCCAGCAGCTTGTCGGCCCGCGCTTCGCTGGTGGTCGGCGACGCCAGCAGGACCAGTGCCAGGCCGGCTGCATCGAAGGCCTGCTGCGCTTCACCCGCTTCTTCCGGCGGCAGGTCGACCAGCAGTACGCCGTCCACGCCTGCGTCGACGGCGGCCTTAGCGAAGGCCGCGTAGCCATGGATCTCCACCGGGTTGAGGTAGCCCATCAGCACCACCGGGGTCTGCGCGTCGCGCTCGCGGAACTGCGCCACGGCCTGCAGGACGTAGCGGCTGCCAGCCCCCCGTGCCAGCGCGCGCTCGGAGCTGCGCTGGATGGTCGGGCCATCGGCCATCGGGTCGGAGAACGGCACGCCCAGCTCGATCACATCGGCACCGGCATCGACCAGCGCGTGCATGACCGGCACCGTGGCCTCCAGCGAGGGATCACCGGCGGTGACGAAGGGGATAAGTGCCTTGCGCTGCTGCTCGCGCAGGCGCTGGAAACAGGCATCGAGTCGGGATACGGGCATCTCAGGCACATCCTTCAATCAGTTCAATCGCATCGCTGGTCCCCCAGTACATCCGGGTGACCTTCCCTTCATAGAGTTCCAGGCGGATGCCCAGGTCCGAGCCCGGGTCCTGCCAGGTGAGGTACTCGCCCTGGTCGCCGTCATAGGCATGCGGACTGGACACCGGCGGATTCGGAAACTGCGCCATGGCCTGTGCGCGGGTCATGCCGACGCGCAGGCCAAACGGACCGGGCTGCTCAACCGGCAGCTCCGGGTCGTCACCCGGCTTCAGATCGAAACGCACCACGCGCTCGTCATCGGTCATCATCGACACGCCGGCCGGCAGCGCCTTGCCATCGTAGTACTCGCAGTCGCCTTCGAAGAACTCCTTCGCGCCCTGCGCTTTCCAGGGACCCAGGGCCTTCAGGTCACTCATGTGCTGGCCGACCAGCACCTCGCCGGCATGATCCAGCGCCACCGAGGCCACTGCAGGCACGTCGTCGCTGTCCGCGCCTTGCGCAGACGGTGGATCGACGATCGGCGTACGCGCCATCGGGTCGAGGTCATCATTGGCGGCCGGCTGCTGGGCCGGCTGCGTGGTGGCCTTGGCGGCCGGTGCCAGCACCGGCGGTTCCGGCGGCTGGCACGCGGCCAGGCCCAACGCCAGCAGAAGCACGCCGCTGTTGCGCAGCAGCGCGCTCACAGGACCAGCCCTTCGCGCGCGGCGATGGTGTGCACGTCCTTGTCACCGCGGCCGGATAGATTGCAGAGGACGATCTGGTCACGCGGTCGCTCACGCGCCAGCTTGATCGCCTGCGCCAACGCATGGCTGGACTCCAGTGCCGGCAGGATGCCTTCGGTATGCGCCAGCAGATGGAAAGCCTGCAGCGCTTCCTCGTCGGTGATGCCGAGGTACCGTGCGCGACCGGTATCGGCCAGGAATGCGTGCTCCGGGCCGACGCCCGGATAGTCCAGGCCGGCTGATACCGAGTGGGTCTCGATGATCTGGCCGTCGTCGTCGCACAGCACATAGGTGCGGTTGCCGTGCAGCACACCCGGGCGACCGGCAGCGATCGAAGCGGCGTGACGGCCGGTGTTGATGCCGTCACCGGCGGCTTCGGCGCCGACGATCTCGACCTGGCGGTCGTTGAGGAAGGCATGGAACAGGCCGATGGCATTGCTGCCGCCGCCCACGCAGGCGGTGATCGCATCGGGCAGGCGGCCGTATTCGGCCAGCATCTGCTCACGCGCTTCGCGGCCGACGATGGCGTTGAAGTCACGGACCATGCGCGGATACGGATCCGGACCGGCGACCGTACCGATGATGTAGAAGGTGTCCTGCACGTTGGTCACCCAGTCGCGCATGGCTTCGTTGAGTGCGTCCTTCAGGGTGGCCGAGCCGGAAGTGACCGGCACCACCGTCGCGCCCAGCAGCTTCATGCGGTAAACATTGATCTTCTGCCGCTCGATGTCGGTGGCGCCCATGTACACCACGCATTCCAGGCCCAGCCGCGCGGCAACCGTGGCACTGGCCACGCCATGCTGGCCGGCACCGGTCTCGGCAATGATGCGCTTCTTGCCCATCCGCGCGGCCAGCAAGGCCTGGCCGATGGTGTTGTTGATCTTGTGCGCGCCGGTGTGGTTCAGGTCCTCGCGCTTGAGCAGGATCTGCGCGCCACCGACGTGATCGCTCAGGCGCTGGGCGTGATAGATCGGGCTCGGCCGGCCCACGTAGTGCGCCAGATCGCGGTCATAGGCCAGCTGGAATGCGGGATCCTGGCGCGCCTGGTCATAGGCCTGGGCCAGTTCCTGCAGCGGGCCGACCAGGGTTTCGGCAACGAAACTGCCGCCATAGCGGCCGAAGTGGCCCTGGGCATCCGGGAAGGCGTGATAGTCGGCAATGGGGGAGGCAGACATGGATACGACCGGTGGTTCAGACAGGTGGATACTCTAGCGCACGGGTCATGACCGGAAAATGGATATTATCTGGCGCATATCGTCAGGAAATCTCACATGAGCCGTTCCCTGCTGCCTCCCCTCAATGCGCTGCGCGCGTTCGAAGCGACGGCCCGCCTTGGCGGCGTTGGGCGCGCCGCGCAGGACCTGCACGTCACCCACGGCGCGGTCAGTCGGCAGTTGAAGCTGCTGGAGGATCACCTTGGCCTGGCGTTGTTCCAGCGGGCCGGCCGTGGCCTGCGCCTGACCGCTGCGGGCACGCGGCTGCAGGCAGCATGCAGCGAGGCCTTCAGCGGCATCGAAGACTGCGTGCGCGAACTGCGGCGGCCGACAGCAGCCCCGGCGCTGGTACTGGGCTGCAGTGGCAGCGTGCTGGCGCGCTGGATGATTCCACGACTGCCAGCATTGCAGGCTGCCCTGTCCGGCGTGCGCCTGCAGTGGTCGGCACTGGATGGCAGTTTCACCGAAGCGCAGGCGGCGCTGGACGCGGTGCTGCTGCTGGCGCAGGGCCCGTGGCCACGAGGCTGGCAGGTACGCGAGCTGGCGTCGGAACGGGTCGGCGTGGTGGTGGCGCCATCGCATCCGGCCGCGCAGCGCCTGCGGCATGCACCGCCGTCGGCGCTGCTGCAGGAGACGCTGCTGCACACCAGCTCACGGCCGCAGGCATGGCCGGCATGGGCACAGGCGCACGATCTGGACGTGTCGAAGCTGCAGCTGGGCACCGCCTTCGAGCACCTGTACTACCTGCTGGAAGCCGCAGTAGCCGGGCTGGGCCCGGCGATCGCACCGGAACCGCTGGTGGCCGAAGACCTGGCCGCAGGCCGGCTGGTCGCACCGTGGGGATTTACCGCCACCGGCGGCTTCTGGGTGCTGGCGCGGCCGGATGGCCCGGCCGATGCACGGGTGGACGCCCTGGCCGACTGGGCAGCAGCACAGCTGCGATGAGACAAGGCTCCGGGTGGCGTTCGCCCCCGAAGTCGGCAACACAAGCCTCAGCGACCGCCCATCGCGACCCGCTGCTGCTCCTCATGCACCCGCTGCTGGTGCGGCGGATCTGCCAGCAGCTTGGCACTGGTCTGCTCCAGCGGCGGTGGCGCCTGAGCCAGATCGATGGCGGTGCGGAAGCCCGGCGTAGTGCCCATCACGAACGCCTTGCCATCCTGCGCCGTGATGCTCTGCAGCTTGTCGGCCGCATCGATACCGTAATTACATTCCGTTGGAAAACACGTCGAGCACGTCCGCACTGACCCAGCCCTGCGCGCAGTTCCCGGCGTAATGTCCCGGCGCCGCCACATGGCAGGCCTCGCCCCCCGTGTTCGCCAGGCCAGTGATCGGCCTGTCGCCATAGGTGTCACACAACGTGTTGCCCTTGCACTTGCCGACCGTTGCTGCGGGAACCGCCACGACGTAATAGAACAGCGGATTCTGTCCGGTACGCCCGATGCCCTGCACGCAGACCAGCTGCCCCTTCGACAGCTTTGCGGTCACGCTGGCCTTGCTGCCGGTGGATGGCACCGCATTCAACGTCTCCACGCCCTTGGCGTCGGCTACGCCCGCGAAGAAGCCCTGGTCGCCACAGTCCGGCGACAGTTCGACATCGTAGAAATCACCGCTGTCCACATCTCCGGCCGTGCAGCCGCTGCCCGTACTGGCGTTGCTGCATTTCACGCCACTGGCCTGGATCAGCGCCGCCAGGCCGTCGGCAGCCGGTGCTGTGGCGGGTGCGCCTGCCGGTGTGGCAGCGGCCGGTGCCGATGCAGTCGGGGCGGACGAGTCACCGCCCGCACACGCGCCCAATGCAAGCAGCAGGCCGGGCATGATCGTCAGGCGGGCCAGGTGGATACGGTGGGAAGAGAGATGGCGCATATCCATTGCGTCCTCGTTCGAAAGCCAAGGCGTATCTCAGGGGTGCGGCCAGCGACACGCACACCGCATCGCACCCAGCCAGGTCAGGCCGGGCCCATTGTGTCCGATCAGATGCTCGGGAGTGTCGACTTCCTGGCGCTGGATCCTGAATTACCCGAAAGTGGGATGCTCACCGCATTCAGTAGACGTCCGCCTTCATGGCACGGCACGCGACAGGCAGAACACAGACCCGGCGGAATGCACCGTCGGCGATGACGTTCCGGGCGCGCCCTCAGGGGGCGCGGATCACTCCAGGACCGTGCAGTCCGCGCGGCGCACTTCCTCGACGAAGGTGCGCATCCTGTAGCCGTCCTTGATGCCCGGCTCCAGTTCGATGCCGCTGGACACGTCCACGCCCCAGGGAAGCGTGGCCAGCACAGCGTCGTAGACGTTTTCCGGGTTCAGGCCACCGGCCAGCAGGAACGGCCGGTGCAGGCCGGTCGGGATACGGCCCCAGTCGAAGGCCACGCCGGTACCGCCGCCGCCGCCGGGAGCGTGGCTGTCGAACAGGAACCCCGCCGCGCTCGGGTAACGCAGCTGCAACGTGCGCGCATTGACCTCTTCCCGCCCCCCCATGGCGATCGCCTTCAGGTAGGGCATGTTGAAGCTGCGGCAGAAGCTCTCGTCTTCCTCGCCGTGGAACTGCAGCAGGGTTGGCCGCACCGTGCGCAGCACCTCGCGCACCTCTTCCTTGCTGTTGTTGCGGAACAGGGCCACCACATCGACCATCGGCGCGATCGCCTGGCGCATCGCGCGTGCTTCGGCAGGAGCAACCCTGCGGCTGCTCTCGCGGGCAAAGATGAAACCCACTGCGTCCACGCCCAGCTCACCGGCCAGGCGGACATCGCCGGCACGGGTCATGCCACAGAACTTGATGCGCGTGCGGTAGTAGGAGCGGCTCATAGCGTGACCTCGGCGGGCAGATGCCAGTTGTCGGGGTACAGGGGCCCAAGGAACACCAGGCCCTGCGGCGGTGCGGTGGGACCGGCTACGGTGCGATCGCGCCCGGCCAGCAGTTCGGCGATCCATTCCACCGGTTTTTCACCGCTGCCCACCAGGATCAACGAACCGACGATATTGCGGACCATGTGATGAAGGAATGCATTGCCCTGCACGGCCACTTCAATCACTTCGCCCTGGCGGCTGACCTGCAGTGATTGCAGCTCACGCCGCGCATGCAGCGCCTGGCACTGCACGGAGCGGAACGCGCTGAAGTCATTTTCGCCGATCAGGGCCTGGCCGGCGGCGTGCATCAGCGTCTCGTCCAGCGCCCGGCGCTCCCAGCTGAGGGTCTGCCGGTCCAGCGCCGGCCGCACCTCGCGGTTGAGCAGGCGGTAACGGTAGCGGCGCGCGCGTGCCGAGAAGCGGGCGTGGAAATCGTCGGCCACCGGCACGCACCAGCGCACCGCGATCGAGCGCGGCAGGCGGGTGGTGGTGCCCAGCATCCAGGCGCGCGGGTCGCGCACCACGTCGGTATCGAAATGGACGACCTGGCACTGGCCATGCACGCCGGCATCGGTGCGGCCGGCGCAGACCACCTGCAGCGGCGTATCGGCCACCGACGACAGGGCCTGCTCAAGGCTGGCCTGCACGCTGGGACCGCCCTCGCCCAGGTTCTGCCAGCCCCTGAAATCGCTGCCGTCGTATTCGACGCCAAGCGCGTAACGCATGTGCTACCTCGATATTGCGTATGGGGCGGCTCTCAGGCCGGATCGCGTTCGGACCAGACCGCCAGTTCGTTGCCACCGGGCTCGACGAACTGGAAGCGGCTGCCACCGGGGAAGGAAAACACCGGGCGCACGATCTCGCCGCCGGCGTCGCGCACGGCGGCCTCGACCGGTGCCAGTGCGTCGGCATACAGCACCAGCAGCGGTGCACCGCTGTCGCTGGCCCGCTGCGGCTGGCCGCGGAAGAAGCCGCCCTGCAGGCGGCCATCGTCGAACGCCGTGTAGTCGCTGCCGTAATCGACGAACGACCAGCCGAACACCTTCTCGAAGAAGGCGCGGCTTGCGGCCGGGTCGCTGGAAGCGAATTCAACGTAGTCGATGCGACGCTCGCGGCTCATGGCAGGGCCCTTGTCGGCAGGTTCGGTCACGGCAGGCGGGCCAGCAGTTCGCGGGCCTGGGCCTGGCTGTGCAGGTCACCGCCTTCGGCGACTTCCAGCAACAGGGTGCGCGCAGTCTGCGCGTCGCCCAGATCGAGGTAGGCAATGGCCAGTTCCAGGCGCTCCTGGCCGGCACGCGGCGACCAGCCCGCGTCGCCGGCGGGCGCGGCCGCGCTCGGCGCGATATCGTCGGAATGAGAAGCGTCGACGCTGCCGTGGTCGATGCTGTCGATGGCCTCGGGATGTACGGTATCCGCCGGAGCCTCGTTCTCATGCGCGTCAGCCGGCAGATCGAACACTCCGCGGAACTGAGGCTGCTGTTCGGCATGCAGTGCGTAGTCCGGCACCGCCACTTCGGCCGGCGCCTGCGGTACAACGCGTTCGTCCTGCAGCGGCTCGGCGACGACAACCTCGTCGCCGGTGGTTGCGGAATCGTCCCAGCGCGGCAGATCGGTCACCGCTTCGGGCAATGCCACCGCGTCCTCGTCGCGCAGTGTCTCGGCCTGCCATTCGGCCCGCACCGCGTGCTCGGCGACGGGTTCGGCGACCACCACTTCGTGTACTTCGGTTTCGGTCGCCCAGGCAGGCATCGCCGGTTCCTGGCGACCATTGTCGGCAACAGCCGACGACCACGAGGACTGCTCGGCCAGCGTATCCAGCGCCGCACCTGCCGGCACCGCAGCGGCCAGGCCGGCGGCATCGTCTTCCTCACGCAGCGGCGGCAGCGGCGACGGCTTGCGACGACGCAGCAGCCAGGCCGCGCCCGCCGCCAACAGCAGCACCGGCAGCCCCAGCCAGTACCACGGCGTTGCCGCATCACGGGAACCCGGCGCCTGTGCCAGGCGCTGCTGCGCGGCAGCCAGGTCGTTGTCCTTCATCGCGATCAACGACTGCTGCTGCTCCTTCAGCTTCTCCAGATCGGCCACGCGCTGCTTCAGTTCACCGATCTCGGCATCGCGGGTGGCGATGTCCTCACGCGCCTGGCGCAGTTGTTCATTGCCCAGCATGTCACCCTCGCTGCCGGCAGCGGTGCCGGTGGTTGTGCCCGCATGCGCGGCGTCGGACGCCAGCGCCGGAGCGATCTCAAGTCGTGCCCCGTTGGCGGCAGCCGGGGAAGAAGCGTTCGCGGTTGCCGCCTTGGCGGCCGGCGCGACCGCACCCGCCGGTTGCGGCACGGTACGCGCCTGCCGCCATTGCGCAGCGTGCTCGCGCACCAGCGCGGTGGCCTCGGCGGCATCGACAGCGGCAAGCGCATCGCTGCCCGGCACGCGCAGCACCGCGCCCTGCTTGAGCAGATTGACGTTGCCACGGATGAAGGCTTCGGGATTGGCGCGCAGCAGGGCGATCATCGCGCGGTCGCGGCTGACCTGGTTGCCACGCGCCACCGCGCTGGCGATCTGCGACAGGGTCTGACCGCGCTGTACGGTGACGCTGCCATCGGCCGCCGGTGCAGCGACCGGCGCGGAGGCCGCACGCGGGCGTGCCGGTGCAGGCGCCACCGCAGGTGGCGGCGTAGTGGGCGCCTCTGCCGCTGGCACCGTTGCCGAAGCCGGTGCAGGTTCGCGCACGATGGTATTGGAGAGCGTGCCTGCCGGCGCGACGATCTCCGGCTCGGCCACGGCCAGCGCGCTGGACGGCGCGTCGACCAGCGCGGAGTACTCGCGCACCAGGCGGCCCTGGCCCCAGTCAGCTTCGATCAGGAAGCTCAGCGATGGCGTCTCCACCGGGGCCTGCGAGGTGACGCGCACCACCGCCCTGCCCTGCGCATTGCGGGTCAGCTCGAACTGCAGCTCGCTGACCAGCCCGGTCGGCCGTTGCAGGCCGACGCGTTCGAAGGTGACCGGCGAGGCCAGCGCCACGCGCAGGTTTTCCAGTTCGGACGGGTCCGCCGACACCACCGGGATTTCGGCCAGCAATGGCTGCCCCGGCTTGGACAGGACACGGATGTCTCCCAGGCCCAATGCGAGTGCCGAACTGCTGGCCAGGGCCAGCAGCGCGGTGGAAAGATAGAGGAGCGGGCGCTTTGCGCCCCTGGCCCGTTTATTCATGGGCGACACTATAAAGCGTGCGGACCGGGGTCCGCACCCACCGGAAAGACCCTTGAGGTAGTGCCGGCCGCTGGCCGGCATGCACTCCGGCACAAGGATCACGGCAATGCCGGCCAGCGGCCGGCACTACCGGTGAGGCAACCGCTGTGATCAGCGCTGCTCGGCGGCGACCAGCTCGGCCAGCTGCACGGCATTCAACGCCGCGCCCTTGCGCACGTTGTCCGACACGATCCACAGGTTCAGGCCGCGCGGGTGCGAGAGGTCCTCGCGGATGCGGCCGACGTACACCGCGTCCGTGCCCGAGGCGTGGGTGACCGGGGTTGGGTAACCACCGGCTTCGTGACGATCCACCACTTCGATGCCCGGCGACTGCTCCAGCAGCGCGCGCGCTTCGGCGACGGTGACCTTGTCGCGGGTCTCGATCGCCACCGACTCGGAGTGGCCGTAGAACACCGGCACGCGCACCGCAGTCGGGTTCACCAGGATGCTGTCGTCGCCGAGGATCTTGCGGGTTTCCCAGATCAGCTTCATTTCTTCCTTGGTGAAGCCATTGTCCTGGAAGTCGTCGATGTGCGGGATCAGGTTGAAGGCGATCTGCACCGGGAAGCGCTGCGGATCGATTTCCTGGAAGCTCAGCAGCTGGCCGGTCTGCTTGCCCAGTTCCTCGGTAGCCGAACGGCCGCCGCCGGACACCGACTGGTAGGTGGAGACGTTGATACGCTCGATGCCGTACTTGCGGTGCAGTGGCGCCAGCGCCACCAGCATCTGCATGGTCGAGCAGTTCGGGTTGGCGATGATGCCGCGCGGACGGTTGGCCACCTGTTCCGGATTGACCTCGGACACCACCAGCGGCACGTCATCGTCGTAACGGAAGGCCGAAGAGTTGTCGATCACCACCGCACCGGCAGCGGCGAACTTCGGTGCGTATTCCTTGGACACGCTGCCACCGGCCGAGAACAGCGCGATCTCGACACCGCTCGGATCAAAGGTGGCCAGGTCCTGCACCTTGACCTTCTGGCCGTTGAATTCGATCTCGCCGCCGGCCGAACGCTCGGAAGCCAGGACGCTCAGGGTACCGACCGGGAAACCACGCTCGGCCAGGATCGACAACATGGTCTCGCCGACCGCACCGGTGGCACCGACGACGGCAACGTGGAAACTGCGCTGTGCATTGCTCATGGGGGAAAACTCTCACGAAAACGGGAATGGGGAAGAAACACGCACGACAGCTGGGTTCGGGGAACCTCCTCAGGCGGGGCGCGCGGAGGTTCCCTATCGTTTCCCGGTTTTTTTGCCCAGCGTCACGCGCGCAGCCATTGCCGCGTCAGCGTTGATCGCGCTCGGCATGCACGAGGGTGCGCCATCCAGGCCGAGCCCGGCAACCAGATTATCGACGGCCAGCTGTACCATCGCCGTGCGCGTGGCCAGCGAGGCACTGCCGATGTGCGGCGTGAGCACGACATTGCGCAGCGCCAGCAGCTCCGGACGCACCGTCGGCTCGCCCTCGTAGACATCCAGGCCGGCAGCGGCCAGACGGCCTCGGGCAAGCGCGTCGGCCAACGCCAGTTCGTCGACAATGCCGCCGCGGGCGATGTTCACCAGGGTGGCTGAGGGCCTCATCTTCGCCAGCGCAGCCGCATCGATGATGTGATGCGAGGCCGGCGTGTAGGGCAGCACGGTGACCAGGTGGTCGGACTGCGCCAGCAGCGTGTCCAGGTCCACGTAGGTCGCGCCGAGCGCAGCCTCGGTCTCGGCCGGAAGGCGCGAACGGTTGTGGTACAGCACCTTCATGCCGAAACCATGCGCGCCGCGGCGGGCGATGCCCTGGCCGATGCGGCCCATGCCGAGGATGCCCAGCGTGCTGCCATGGATGTCTGCGCCGAGCATGGTCTGGAACGACCATTGCTGCCACTGGCCTTCGCGCAGCCAGCGCTCGGATTCGGTGATCCGGCGCGCGGTCGCCATCAACAGGGCGAAACCGAGATCGGCGGTGGTTTCGGTCAGGACGTCCGGCGTGTTGCTGGCGAGGATGCCGGCTGCGCTGAGCGCATCGACATCCAGGTTGTTGTAGCCGACGCCGACATTGGCGATCACCTGAAGCTGCGCGGCATCGGCCACCTGGGCCGCACCGATGCGCTCGTTGAGGGTGATGATCGCGCCGTCGACGCCGGCCAGCTGTTCGGCGATCTGGTCGGGCGACCAGGCGGTGACCACATCGGTGCTGCGCAGCTGCACGCGATCGCGCAGCGGCGCGATGGCCGCGTCGATCAGCGGCTGGCTCACCCACACGGTCGGCCGCGTGTCAGCCATCGATCTGCCCGGGAATGCGCGGGGTGATCGTGCCGACATCGCCGCACTGCGCGCGATGGCGCAGCGCCTGGTCCATCAGCACCATCGCCACCATCGCCTCGGCGATCGGGGTGGCACGGATGCCGACGCAGGGATCATGGCGGCCGGTGGTGACCACCTCGACCACATTGCCGGCCGTGTCCAGCGACGGGCCCGGCAGGCGCAAGCTGGAAGTCGGCTTCAACGCGATCGAGGCGACCACCGGCTGGCCAGTGGAAATGCCACCGAGGATGCCGCCGGCATGGTTGCTGGCGAAGCCCTGCGGGGTCAGCAGGTCGCGATGTTCGGTGCCCTTCTGTGCGGCGCTGGCGAAACCGTCGCCGATCTCCACGCCCTTCACCGCGTTGATGCTCATCAGCGCGGCGGCCAGTTCGCCATCAAGCTTGCCGTAGATCGGCTCGCCCCAGCCCGGCGGTACGTTGTCGGCCACCACGTCCACGCGCGCACCGACCGAATCACCGGACTTGCGCAGCGCATCCATGTACGCCTCCAGCTCCGGCACCTGTGCGGCGTGCGGCCAGAAGAACGGGTTGTCCTCCACCGCCGACCAGTCGAAACCGCCCGGGGTGATGTCGCCCAGCTGCGACAGGTAGCCGCGCACGGTCACGCCGAAGCGTTCGGCCAACCACTTCTTGGCAACCACGCCGGCAGCCACGCGCATGGTGGTCTCGCGCGCCGAGGAACGGCCACCACCGCGCGGGTCGCGGATGCCGTACTTGTGCCAGTAGCTGTAGTCGGCATGACCCGGCCGGAACTGCTGGCCGATGTTCGCGTAATCCTTGCTGCGCTGGTCGGTGTTGCGGATCAGCAGGGCGATCGGCGTGCCGGTGGTCAGGCCCTCGTACACGCCGGACAGGATCTCGACCTCATCGGCCTCGCGGCGCGCCGAGGTGTGCCGGCTCTTGCCGGTAGCGCGACGCTGCAGGTCGTGGGCGAATTCGGCCGCGTCCAGCGCCAGCCCCGGCGGGCAGCCATCGATCACGCAGCCGATGGCCGGCCCGTGCGACTCGCCGAACGTGGTGACGGTGAACAGCTTGCCGAACGAATTGGAACTCACGGGCGCTGCGCCGCCAGTTCGGTGATGCGCGCGCTGTGCGCGATCAGCTCTCGGCATTCGACCGCGAAGATGCCCATCTGGCCGACCTTGAATTCGATCCAGGCGAAATCGACTTCCGGCAGCAGCTTGACCAGATGCTGCTCGGATTCGCCCACTTCGCAGATCAGCAGGCCGTCCTCGCTCAGGTGCAGCGGGGCGTCACGCAGAATCTTCAACACCAGGTCCAGGCCATCGTCACCGGCACGCAGGCCCATCTCCGGCTCGTAGGAGTATTCCTGCGGCAGGGCATCGGTCTCGTCGTTGGTGACGTACGGGGGGTTGGTGACGATCAGGTCGTAGTGGCGGCCGGTCAGGCCGTTGAACAGGTCCGACTTGAGCAGGGTGACGTTGTGCGCCTGCAGGCGCTCCTTGTTTTCTTCGGCAAGCGACAATGCATCGTCGCTCAGGTCGACGCCGTCCACTTCCCAGTTCGGGTAGTAGTGACCCATGGCAATGGCGATGCAGCCCGAGCCGGTGCACAGGTCCAGCGCACGGCTGACATCGCGGCCGGCCAGCCACGGCTCGAAGCCGCATTCGATCAGTTCGGCGATCGGCGAGCGCGGCACCAGGGCGCGCTTGTCGCTCTTGAAGCTCAGGCCGGCGAACCAGGCCTCACCGGTCAGGTAGGCGGCCGGGATGCGTTCGTCGATGCGACGCTGAAACAGCTCCAGCACGCGCAGCTTCTCGGCCTGCAGCAGGCGCGCCTGGCCATAGGCCGGGCCGAGGTCGTGCGGCAGGTGCAGGCTGTGCAGCACCAGCTGGGTGGCCTCGTCCAGCGCATTGTCGTAGCTGTGCCCGAAGGTCAGTCCGGCTTCGTTGAAACGGCTGGTGCCGTAGCGGATCAGATCGATGATCGTGTGGAGTTCGGCGGCCGTTTCAGCGGTCATGGCGGTACTGCGGGCAAAGTGGCCCCCGATTATAGGGGCTGGCGCCCGTGGCGGCATCCGTTGCGGCGGAAACGATTCGGGCCACAGCCGGTATGATGGGGCCCACTTCGCGCGGGAGCCCCCATGTTCAATCGCAACGCCGGCATCATCCTGCTGATCGCCCTGGCGGCGGGTCTCGGCCTGCTGGCCGCCCAGCAGCTGTTCGCGCCGAAGCCACCGGCCAATGCCCCGGCCACCGAAGCGATCACGCTGTACCCGCAGCCGCGCGAACTGCCCGACTTCAACCTGGCCCAGTCCGACGGCACCCGCCTGATCCCGGGCGAACTGAAGGGCCACTGGACCCTGGTATTCCTGGGCTTCACCTTCTGCCCGGACGTCTGCCCGACCAACCTGGCCGAGCTGGCCGGCGCACAGAACCAGTGGGAAGCCCTGCCCGACAGCCTGCGCCCACGCGTGTTGTTCATCTCGGTCGACCCCGACCGCGACAGCGCCACCCGCCTCGGCGAGTACGTGCACGGCTTCCACAAGGACACCCTGGCCGCCACCGCTGACGTTCCCTCGCTGGAGCGCTTCGCCACCTCGTTGGGCTTCGTGTTCCAGAAGGTACCGGGCAAGCATTTCGACGAGAACCCCGAGGATTACACCGTCGAGCATTCGGCCAGCCTGGCCGTGCTCGACCCGCAGGGCCGCCTTGCCGGCCTGGTACGCCCCCCGTTCAACGCGCCGGCCATTGCCCGCGACCTGCAGAAGCTGACCGAGAAAACCGCCCCATGAGCCTCACCACCGCCCTGACGTACGCCCTGCCACACCGCCTGCTGTCCTCGATGGCGCGTTCGCTGGCGTACTCGGACGATCCGCGCGTATCGCGCTGGCTGATCGACACGGTCACCCGCAAGTTCAACGTCAACCTGGACGAAGCGGCCAACCCGGACCCGCGCAGCTATGCGACCTTCAACCAGTTCTTCACCCGTGCGCTGAAGCCGGGCGCGCGCGTGGCTGACGCCGATCCGCGCAGCCTGGTGATGCCGGCCGACGGCCGCATCAGCCAGCTGGGGAAGATCGAGGCCGGCCGCATCTTCCAGGCCAAGGGCCAGTCATTCACCGCTGCCGAACTGCTGGGCAGTGACGAGGACGCCAAGCCATACAACGATGGCCTCTACGCCACGGTGTACCTGTCGCCGCGCGATTACCACCGCGTGCACATGCCGTGGACCGGCACCCTGCGTGAGACCGTGCACGTGCCGGGGCGCCTGTTCAGCGTTGGTCCGGCGGCAGTGAACGGCGTACCGCGCCTGTTCGCCCGCAACGAGCGCCTGGTCTGCCACTTCGACACCAGCTTCGGGCCGATGGTCAGCGTGATGGTCGGTGCGCTGCTGGTGTCCGGGGTGGAAACCGTGTGGAGCGGCGAGGAGATTCCGCACTATGGCGACCGCATCACCCGCAAGGACTACCGCGGCCAGGGCATCAGGCTGGAGCGCTTTGCCGAGATGGCGCGCTTCAACTACGGCTCCACCGTGATCGTGCTGCTGCCGCCAGGCGTGGCTGACTTCGCCCCGCAGTTGGGCGCTGAAAGCCCGGTGCAGCTGGGCCAGGCGCTGGCGAAGCTGCGCTGAGGCTTCGGTAGTGCCGGCCGCTGGCCGGCATCTCCGCTGATCCAACGCGTCGAGCATTGCCGGCCAGCGGCCGGCACTACCGGTACGCGCGTTACTGCAGGGACGGGGCCGGACCGACGTCCATGCCGTCGTAGTCTTCCACGCCCTTCTCCGCGGCCAGCGCTGCGAATTCCTGGTTGCGGCGGTCAAGCGAGGCTTCGTCGTGGATCTCGACGCGCTCCACATGCAGCACGTGGAACGGCGCGTCGCCCTCTTCCGGATCCTGTTCGAACAATTCCACGAAGGTGTAACCCTGCGCCTGCAGGTGCTGCGCCAGTGCCTGCAACGGCTCGGCAGTGGAGTGCACGAAGAAGTACCCCCACAGCAACGGGCCGGTGATGTCCCAGTCGGTGTTTTCGCGGAGGTTGGCGAACAGGTTGCGGGTGTCTTCGAGGTCCATGCGGATTCCAGGGTAGGGGATTACTTGTCGCAGCCCTGCAGCTTCAGCGTCTGGCCGTGGCGCAGGCTGTAGGCCGGGGCCTTCAGGCCGTTGGCACGGGCCAGGGTGGGCACGTCGCACTGGAACTTGGCCGCGATGGCGCCCAGGGTTTCACCCCGGCCCACCTTGTGGCTGCGCACCGGCTTCGGGCGCGCCGCCGGGCGCGGCGTGGCCACCGGAGCGACCGGCGTGGTCGGCACGCTGGTGGACGCGGCCGCATCGGCCACCGGCACCACGCCGCCCACGGCCACGCTCCCGGTGTAGCTGGTCGCGGTCGGGCGCTTGATTGCTGCGTTCAGATCGGCGGTGATCAGCGTCCGGGCCAGGTCGGCACGCGGGCCACTGACGCAGTTGCGCTGGTACAGGCCGGCGATGCGGGTGGTGGCATTGATCAGCGTGCCGGCCGGGATCCAGCCATCGGCCTCATAGCGCGGGTTGAGGTTGCGCAGCGCGCGCATGTAGCCATCGCGGGTGCCGTGGCTGCCCAGGCAGATGGTCAGTTCGTAGATGGTGGTCGACTTGGCCAGGCGCAGCGTGGCCGGTTGCGCGCTGATCTTCGGGAACTCCACGCCGTATTGCTGCGGGTGCAGGAAGATCCAGGCCGCGGCGATCACCATCGGCACGTAGTCCTTGGTCTCGCCGGGGAACTGGTTGTAGACGCTGTCGGTCCAGAAGCTCTGCCCGGCGCTCTGCTTGAACACGCGCGCGGCGCGGCCTTCGCCACCATTATAGGCGGCCACCGACATTTCCACGTTGTTGTTCAGTTCGCGCAGGCGTTCGTTGAGGTAGCTGGCGCTGGCTTCGGCGGCGCTGCGCGCGTCAAAGCGGGTGTCGAAGCCGGTGCCGTCCGGGCCGAGGCCGAAGCGGCGGCCGGTGGCCGGCATGAACTGCATCAGGCCCGCCGCGCCGGCGCGCGAGGAGGCATGCACGCGGCCGTTGGATTCCTTGGCCATGATGCCGAACAGCAGCGCTTCGGGCAGGCCACGCTTCTCCCACTCCGGCCACATCACCGCACGCAGGTTCTGGTAGTTCTCGTAGCTGGTCAGCAACGCCGGGCGCATGTCGGTCAGCCAGCGGCGGATGCCGGCCTGCACCGCCGGGTTGTATTCGACCATGCTGTCGAAGGCGTGCCGCTTGTCGTTCAGCAGCGCGGCAGCGCGCGCGGCCTCCGGCACGTCCGCGGTGAGCGGGCCGATGTGGTCGGGGTCGGCTTCCAGGCGGTCACCGCCCTCGTCGGTCACCTCATTGCTGGCGGCCGCGTCGGCGTCGTGCTTGAGCAGGCGCTTGTAGCTGGCCAGCAGGGTGCCCATCTGGCAGCCCTTCTGCTTCACGCAGTCGTTGAGGACATCTTCCATGTCCTCCAGCGCGGCGTCGGCTTCGTTGCTGCCCTTGGGGTCGGCATTGGCGACCAGCAGCAGCGCATCGCTGTAACGCTTCTCGGCGACGGTCATGCGCTGCTGCAGCGCATCCACCTTCACCTTGTCCCGGGCCGAAACCCGCTGCGCATGGGCGTCGGGCGCCAGGGAAACCAGGCCGGCCAGGGCCAGCAGCGGCCAACCGCGGGAAATCAGGACAGGAACGGGCATTGATGGCACTGTGTGCGAAACAGGCAGGCAGAGTAGCGGCGCCGCCAAGGTCCGGGCAAGCCGACCTTCGGACCGTCACCGCCGGCGGTTAACATTGGGCTATTCACCACAAGGGCTGGACCATGGATCCGATTCTGCTCGGCAAAGGCATCACCGACGATGTGGCCGTCACCCTGCTGCCGAGACTCGGCAACCGCCACGGCCTGGTGGCCGGCGCCACCGGTACCGGCAAGACCGTGACCCTGATGACCCTGGCCGAGGGCTTCTCGCGGCTGGGCGTGCCGGTGTTCCTGGCCGATGTGAAGGGCGATGTGTCCGGCCTGGCGGTGCCCGGCACCGGCGCCGAGAACCTGCTCAAGCGCGCCGCCGAGATCGGCGTGGCCGACTACGCACCGGCCGCCAGCCCGACCATTTTCTGGGACCTGTACGGCAAGCTCGGCCACCCGGTGCGCACCACGGTCAGCGAGATGGGCCCGACCCTGCTGGCGCGCATCCTCGAGTTGAACGACACCCAGTCCGGCGTGCTCGACATCGTGTTCAAGCTGGCCGACGACCGTGGCCTGCTGCTGCTGGACATGGACGACCTGCGCGCGCTGCTCGGCCTGGTGGCCGAGGAGCGCAAGGACATCTCCACCGAGTACGGCCTGGTCAGCGCGCAGTCCATCGCTGCGATCCAGCGGTCGGTGCTGCGCCTGGCGCAGGATGGCGGCGAGAACTTCTTCGGTGAGCCGGCCCTGGAACTGGCCGACATCATGCGGGTCAATCACGACGGCCGCGGCATGATCGGCATCCTTGCCGCCGACCAGCTGGTGCTCAAGCCGAAGCTGTATTCCACCTTCCTGTTGTGGCTGCTGTCGGAGCTGTTCGAGCAGCTGCCGGAGGTGGGCGACCTGGACAAGCCGAAGCTGGTCTTCATCTTCGACGAAGCGCACCTGCTGTTCGACGATGCACCCCCGTCGCTGGTGCAGCGCATCGAGCAGGTGGTGCGCCTGATCCGCTCCAAGGGCGTGGGCGTGTACTTCTGCTCGCAGTTCCCTGATGACGTACCGGGCAACATCCTCGGCCAGCTCGGCAACCGCGTGCAGCATGCGCTGCGTGCATTCACCCCGCGCGACCAGAAGGCAGTGAAGACTGCTGCCGAGACCTTCGTGCCGAACCCGAAGCTGGACGTGGCCAAGGTGCTCAGCCAGCTCGGTACCGGCGAAGCGCTGGTGTCCACGCTGCAGGACAAGGGTGTGCCGATGCCGGTGCAGCAGACGATGATCGCGCCGCCGCGCTGCCGGATGGGGCCGATCACCGACGCCGAGCGTGCCCAGGTGCGTGCCGGCAGCCCGGTCGGCAGCCGCTACGACACCGCGATCAACCGTGAATCGGCCGCCGAACTGCTGGCCCAGCGTGCGCAGAAGACCGTCGAACAGGCGCAGGCACCGGCCGCGCGTAGTCGCGAGCAGGACGAAGCGCAGGAAGGCGGTTTCGGCCAGGCAATCAAGGACGCGATCTTCGGCACCAAGCGCCGCCAGGGCATGATCGAAACCATGGCCAAGCAGACCACGCGCACCGTCGGCACCAAGCTGGGCAACCAGATCGTGCGTGGCATCCTGGGTGGCATCTTCGGCGGCAAGCGCTGATCCGCCACTACTGGGGTCGGATCCCTTTCCTGCGGAAAGGATCCGACCCCATCGTTCCCCTGAAAAGAAGTCGCACCACATGTCGCGTTGGCGTCCCCCTGCAGAAAAGAGTACCGCCCTGATCACCGCCTCCGGCCACGCCCGGCTGAAGGCCGAGCTGGATGACCTATGGCGTGTGCGCCGCCCCGAGGTGGTGAAGGCACTGGCCGCGGCCGCTGCGGAAGGCGACCGTTCGGAAAACGCCGAGTACACCTATCGCAAGAAGCAGCTGGGCGAGATCGACCGTCGTGTGCGCTACCTGACCAAGCGGTTGGAATCGCTACGCGTGGTTGATACCACGCCGACCGATCCGCTGGCGGTGTTCTTCGGCGCATGGGTGGAACTGGAGAACGTGGACAGTGGCGACACCAGCCGCTATCGCATTGTCGGCCCGGATGAGACCGACGCAGGCCTGGGCTGGATCAGCATCGATTCGCCGCTGGCGCGTGCGCTGCTGAAGAAGCGGCTGGATGATGAATTTTCGGTGGAACTGCCCGGCGGCCAGTTCACCTTCGCGGTGATCAGCGTGGAATACGAACCGCTGTAGCGTCGACTGTCAGTCGACTACCGCGCCAAGCGCGGCACAAACCTCCGCAGCCGGACGGTAAGCGCACCGCGCTCCTCATCGCGGTTGATGACTCGCCGAAGCCACCTGTCGGGCGTTCACGGCCTCGGAACGAAGAGCAGTCGACTGACAGTCGACTCTACATAGCCCTGTGCAACGGCGGCGGGTACTGGCGGCCGGCCCGCAGCGGGCGGAAGTACGCGGCATCTGCATAGAAGGCGGCATCCTGTCCCTGGTGCCAGCCCGGGATTCCCGCCAGCGGCAGCGGACGCAACTGCAGGGGATCGGCCACTGCCCTGCCCTCGGCGATGGCCGCGGTCACTGCGTCAACGCAGGCATCATCGACTTCACCGTGCACCACCACGCACTTGCCGACCAGCAGGCGCCCCGGTAGCAGCGCCTGCTCCATCAGCGCGTGCCCGAATATCGCAGCGATAGCGATGTCACCACTCTGCCAGCGCGCAGGCTCGAACAACGCCGGCCAATCATGCACGTCCCATGCGGCCAACACGTCCTCATCGCGCACACGCACGATCACACCGGTTTCGTCGAACTGGGTCAGCGCGGCCTGCGCGCGATTGCGCTGGCCCGGCGGCATGGATGCGATATGCCTGCACTGCTGCACATTGAGCACCTGCTTGAGCTGCGGGTAACGGGCCCACACCAGTGCATTGAACAGGTCATGCCAGTTGTCGGCGCGGGTGGCGATGCGCCCCTGTGCGATGCGGGCTTCGTAGTGCAGGCCGTCGGCCAGCAGCGCGGCATCCTGCTCGACCAGGTGCTTGCCGGGCAGCGCGAGGCGTGCCTCGAGCGCTGCAATGGACGGCCACTCAGGGCTGGCCAGCAGGTCATGGACGTCGCGCAACCCGGCAAACACCGGGTGCGCGAACACCTGCGGATCGACCGCCGCACGCGGCGGCGGCACGAAGCGGCGCACACCGCTGCCGTCACCGGCGGCGGTCGTCGCTGCGGTCACAGCATCTTGAGATCGAATGCCGGGCGGGTAGCGGCCGGCAGCGCATCACCGTACAGGTCGTGCTCATCGCTCTCGGTGATTTCCACGTCGACGAACTCACCCACGCGCAGCGGCACCTGGTCGGCATTCTGGATGTGCACCAGGCCGTCGATCTCCGGCGCATCGGCCTTGGAACGGGCCACGGCGATGTCACCTTCGATGGCATCGACCAGGCACTGCTGCACGGTACCGATCTTGGCTTCTAGGCGTGCGGCGGAAATCTGCGCCTGCTTCTCCATGAAACGGGCCAGGCGTTCCTGCTTCACTTCTTCCGGCACGGCATCGGGCAAGTCATTGGCGGTGGCGCCCTCGACCGGCGAGTAGGCGAACGCACCGACGCGATCCAGCTGTGCCTCGTCCAGGAACGACAGCAGTTCTTCGAACTCGGCCTCGGTCTCGCCCGGGAAGCCGACGATGAAAGTCGAACGCACGGTGATGTCCGGCGCGATGCGGCGCCAGTTCTGCACACGCTCCAGGGTCTTTTCGACCGCACCGGGGCGCTTCATCAGGCGCAGGATGCGCGGGCTGGCGTGCTGGAACGGGATGTCCAGGTACGGCAGGATGCGGTTCTCGGCCATCAGCGGCACCACCTCGTCCACATGCGGATATGGGTAGACGTAGTGCATGCGCACCCACGCATCCAGCTCGGACAGGCCTTCGCACAGCGCCTTCAGGCGGGTCTGGTAGGCCTTGTCGCGCCACATCTTCTCGGCGTACTTCACGTCCACGCCGTAGGCCGAGGTGTCCTGCGAAACCACCAGCAGCTCGCGCACGCCACCACGCACCAGGCGCTCGGCTTCACGCAGCACTTCATCCACCGGGCGCGAGACCAGCTTGCCGCGCATCGACGGAATGATGCAGAAGCTGCACTTATGGTTGCAGCCTTCGGAGATCTTCAGGTAGGCATAGTGGCGCGGGGTCAGCTTGATGCCGTAGTCCGGCACCAGGTCCACGAACGGATCGTGCTTGGGCGGTAGTGCTTCATGCACCGCTTCCATCACGCTCTGGTAGTCCTGCGGGCCGGACACCGCCAGCACGTTCGGATACGCCTCGCGGATCTGCTCCGGGCGCTTGCCCAGGCAGCCGGTGACGATGACCTTGCCGTTCTGGTTCATCGCCTCGCCAATCGCGTCCAGCGACTCGGTCACCGCCGAATCGATGAAGCCGCAGGTGTTGACCACCACCACGTCAGCCGAATCGTAGGACGGGACGATGTCGTAACCTTCCGAACGGAGCTGGGTAAGGATGCGCTCGGAATCGACAAGGGCCTTCGGGCAGCCAAGGCTGACGAAGCCGACTTTGGGGTTCAGCTGGGACATGGAATCGCGGGACTCTGGGGGCCTGGGCCCCTGCCGGCGTGGCAGGGGGTCCTGGGGGCCGGGGCCTGAAAGGGCGCCAGTATACCGGGGTTGGCGGCCGGGCTCTGAACGGCCAGCCGCCCGATCGCGCACAGCCGCTGACACCGCGCTAACCCTCGCAGCACCGACAATGCAGTCCTGTCCCTGCAACGAGAGTAGATGACGATGGCCGAGTGGATCACCCTGGATACGCACCACGGCGCGGTACGGGCCTGGCAGGCACTCCCCGAGGGCGCCGCGCGAGGCGGGCTGGTGGTGGTGCAGGAAATCTTCGGCGCCAACCCGCACATCCGCAGCGTGGCCGAGCGCTTCGCCGCCGCGGGCTATGCGGTGCTGGCACCGTCGTTCTTTGACCTGGTCGATGGCCCCGATGCCGACCCGGATGCCCTGCCCTACGACGCCGACGGCGTGAAGCAGGGCCTGGAACGGGTCAGCGCGCTGGGCATGGAGAAGGCGCTGGAAGTGGTTCGCGCGGCAGCCACCCGGCTGGCCCCCTACGGCAAGGTCGGCACCGTCGGCTACTGCTGGGGCGGTACGGTAGCGACGCTGTCCGCAGTGCGCCTGGGCCTGCCCTCTGTCAGCTACTACGGTGCGCGCAACGTCCAGTTCCTCGATGAGACACCGAAGGCGCCGGTGATCTTCCACTTCGGCGCCCAGGACCGCAGCATCCCGCCGGAAGCGGTCCAGGCCCATCGCGAGAAGCTGCCGCAGATGGCCACCTTCGTCTATCCGGCCGACCACGCCTTCAACCGGGAGGTCGGACATGCGTATGATCCAGACAGCGCCGCCCTGGCGCTGCAACGCACCCTGGACTTCTTCTCGGAGCATCTTGGATGAGCGAATTCGAACTCGATTCACGCCTGGCCACCGATAGCGTGCTGGTGGCCGAAGGACCGTTGTCGCAAGTGCGGCTGATGAACGACGAACGATTCCCGTGGCTGGTACTGGTACCGCGCCTGGCCGGGGTCACCGAGTGGATCGAGCTGGACGGCGAGCAGCAGGACAAGCTGCGCACCGAGCTCAACCGCGCCTGCAAGGCCCTGAAGGGCGCCGACGGGGTGGAGAAGATCAACATCGGCGCGTTGGGCAACATCGTGCGCCAGCTGCACTTCCACGTGATCGGCCGCCATGACGGTGATCCGGCCTGGCCGGGCCCGGTCTGGGGCAGCGGTCCCGCGCACCGCTACGAAGCGGCCGCACTGGACCAGCATGTCGCCTACTGGAAGGAACGGCTAGGATATCCGGCCCACACCTGAGCCTTCGCCGACCCGATGCGATTCAACCTCGTTGCCGCCATCCTGCTGATCCTGATCGGCCTGTTCATGCTCGCCAGCAACCTCGGCTGGACGCACCTGAACCTGTCCAAGCTGCTGCTGACCTGGTGGCCGGTGGCGCTGGTGGGTGTCGGGATCGCGATGCTGTTCGGGCGCGGAAAATAACGAAGGCGGCGCATTGCGCCGCCCTCGTTCATGCAGAGCCGAGCCATGCTCGGCTGCCCCGCCTTGAAGCCGAGCATGGCTCGGCTTCACAAACCGCCTGCAATCTTCAGGTCCGCGGCAGGGTCACACCGGTCTGGCCCTGGTACTTGCCGCCACGATCGCGGTACGACGTCTCGCAGATGTCATCAGCCGCGGCCTGGAAGAACAGCATCTGTGCAACGCCTTCGTTGGCGTAGATGCGCGCCGGCAGCGGCGTGGTGTTGCTGAATTCCAGGGTGACGTGGCCTTCCCATTCCGGCTCCAGCGGCGTCACGTTGACGATGATGCCGCAGCGCGCATAGGTGCTCTTGCCCAGGCACACCACCAGGGTGTCGCGGGGGATGCGGAAGTACTCGACGGTACGCGCCAGGGCGAAGCTGTTCGGCGGAATGATGCACTCGTCGGCGGTGATGTCGACGAAGCTGCCCGAGTCGAAATGCTTGGGATCGACGATGGTCGAGTTGATGTTGGTGAACACCTTGAACTCGCGCGAGCAGCGCACGTCGTAGCCATAGCTGGACGTGCCGTAGCTGACGATGCGCTCGCCGTTGGCCTGCTTGACCTGCCCGGCCTCGAACGGCTCGATCATGCCGTGCTGCTCGGACATGCGGCGGATCCAACGGTCACTCTTGATGCTCATGCTTTGTCCTGGGGGATACGAGGGGCGCGAGGATTCTAGCAGGGGGCCGGGCATCGCCGACGGCCCCGGCCGAGGTGCTTACAGCAGCGAAGACAGGATCGGAATCGACGCCCGCGGGCGCTTGCCCACTTCCTCGATCAGGCGCTGCGCGGCATGGCGGTAGGCCTGCGCCGGCACCGAATCGGGCTGCGCCACGGTGATCGGGGTACCGCTATCGCCCTGCTCGCGGATGCCGATCTGCAGCGGCAGCGATCCCAGCAGCGGCACGCCGTACTGCGCGGCCATGCGCTCGCCACCGCCCTCGCCGAACAGATGCTCGACATGCCCGCAGTTGCTGCAGGTGTGCACGGCCATGTTCTCGACAATGCCCAGCACCGGCACCTCGACCTTCTCGAACATCTTCAGCGCCTTCTTCGCATCCAGCGTGGCGATGTCCTGCGGCGTGGTGACGATCACCGCACCGGCCAGCGGGATCTTCTGGGTCAGGGTCAGCTGGATGTCGCCGGTGCCCGGCGGCAGGTCGATCAGCAGGAAATCCAGGTCATCCCACAGCGTGTCGTTGAACAGCTGGGTCATTGCCGAGGTGGCCATCGGACCGCGCCAGATCATCGGCGTGTCCTCTTCGATCAGGTAACCGATCGACATCGTGTCCACGCCGAACGCGCGCAGGGGCTCGATGCTCTTGTTGTCGGGACTTTCCGGCCGCCCGGACAAGCCCAGCATGGCGGGCACGCTGGGGCCGTAGATGTCCGCGTCCAGCACACCGACACGTGCGCCCAGCTGCTGCAGCGCCACGGCCAGATTGACCGCGGTGGTCGACTTGCCCACGCCGCCCTTGCCGGAGCCGACCGCGATGACATTGCGGATGCGGGCATGTGGCGTCAGTCCCTTCTGGACCTGGCTGGCATGGGGGCGGCGGGGGGAACTGTTCACAACGGGCACCAGCTGTATCAGGGGGAATAACCCAACATCATACAAGCTGGACGTAGCCTGACTGAAATTCAGGATTGCTACAGATTCGTGCACAGATTGTTAAGTTCATGTTACGTTCCTGAAGCACTGTTTTGGGCTGCGGAGCTGGTTTCCAGCGCGCACGATGGCGCATGCGCAGTGCCGATTTTTGTTTTTGCTCTCTATTGGAACTACATGAAATACGCAAGCAACACCGCACGTCGCAACACGCTCGCCGTCGCCCTGATTTCCGCCCTGATGGCCGCCGCCCCGGCAATGGCCCAGGACAAGGCGACCAACCTGGACAAGATCACCGTCACCGGTTCGCTGATCCCGCAGACCCAGGTTGAAACCCAGACCCCGGTGATGTCCATCACCGCCGAAGACATCCAGACCCGCGGCTTCAGCAGCGTTGCTGAAGTGCTGCAGCAGTCCTCGCTGACCACCGGCGGCCTGCAGGGTGGCCAGACCTCGGGTTCGTTCACCCAGGGCGCCGAAGCAGCCGGCATGTTCGGCCTGAACCCGGGTTACACCAAGTACCTGATCAACGGCCGCCCGATGCTCTCGTATCCGGCGCTGTACAACGGTAGCGACACCTTCAACAACATCAGCGGCATTCCGATCGACATCGTCGAGCGCATCGAAGTGCTGCCCGGTGGCCAGTCCTCGCTGTACGGCTCGGACGCGATCGCCGGTGTGGTCAACATCATCCTGAAGGAGCGCATGGACGGCGGTACGATGACCGTCCGTGGCGGCACCTACACCGAAGGCGGCGGCAGCAATATCCGCTTCAGCGCAGCCAAGGGCTTCAACGCGTTCGACGACCGCTTCCACGCGCTGGTCAACGTGCAGATCGAGAACGGCAGCCCGATCTGGGGCTACCAGCGTGACATCACCAAGCAGAACAACCCGGTCGGCTACACCGCGCAGGTGCCGTCGAACGACTTCGCCGTCATCACCAATGCAGACAACAAGCTGCTGATGATGGACCCGAGCCGCTGCGCCAACGTGGCGGGCCTGTACGACGGCACCACCGTCGTCGGCAAGCGCGCGTCGGGCGAGTCCTGCGGTTCGGTGTACAGCGCCGGCTACAAGACCCTGAAGAACGGCAAGAACAGCGGCCAGTTCTACTCGTCGATGACCTTCGACGTGAACGACAACTTCCAGCTGTTCGCCGACGTGCTGTACAGCAAGGAAAAGACCGAGTTCACCTCCGGCTCCAGCGCCCTGTGGTGGGGCACGAAGTCGGTCATGGGTGGCTTCTACGACCAGGGCGCAGGCAAGGTCGTGAACCTGCAGCGCGCCTTCGCGCCGGAGGAGATCGGCGCGGGCGACTACAACAACATCCTGAACTCCGATGAGAGCCGCGCCTACCAGGTCACCCTGGGCGGCAAGGGCATGGTCGGCGACTGGGATTACAGCGCCAGCTTCACCCGTGGCGAGTACCGCCTGGACCAGAACCGCTTCGTGCGCTGGAAGGACAAGATCGAGGACTTCTTCGGCCAGACCGTGCTGGGCCCGCGCCTGGGCACCTACACCGACCCGAAGGACCCGACCGCCACGTTCGGCATCTACAACCCGAACTACGCTGCCTTCTACTCGCCGATCACCCCGGACCAGTTCGCCAGCTTCACCGGCTACGGCACCCACCGCAGCAAGACCTGGCAGAACCTGGGTCGCGTGCAGGTGACCAACGGCTCGCTGTTCAGCCTGCCGGGCGGTGACGCCGGCCTGGCCGTCGTGCTGGAAGGTGGCAGCGAAGGTTGGGAC
Source organism: Stenotrophomonas sp. YJH_SMC_64 (assembly GCF_059371375.1). Classification (NCBI taxonomy): domain Bacteria; kingdom Pseudomonadati; phylum Pseudomonadota; class Gammaproteobacteria; order Lysobacterales; family Lysobacteraceae; genus Stenotrophomonas; species Stenotrophomonas sp. YJH_SMC_64. Next base: position 120,564 of record NZ_JCAFUN010000013.1, read on the forward strand.
TACTCGCCGGACCAGGCCTTCGTCGACGGCAACGTGTGGGGCACCACCGCCGTCGCGGGCGCCGGCCACCGCAGCAACTACGCGGTCACCAGCGAACTGCGCATGCCGCTGCTGGAGAAGCTGACCGTCAGCGCCTCTGGCCGCTATGACGCGTTCAAGATCGCAGACAAGACCGTCGACAAGGCCACCTACAGCATCGGTCTGGAATTCCGCCCGATCGAGAGCCTGCTGCTGCGCGGCAAGTACGGCACCGCCTTCCGTGCACCGACCCTGTCCGATGCCTTCCAGGGCATGAGCGGCTCGTACTCGTCCGGCCAGAACGACTACTACCGTTGCAGCCAGCTGGGCTACGGCCTGCGCGACGAGAAGTGCGCGTTCTACAAGAACACCTCGGTGTACAGCGAAAAGTCCGGCAACCCGGACCTGAAGCCGATCACCGCCGACGTGTGGAGCGCAGGCGTGGTGTGGGCCCCGGTGAGCAACTTCTCGCTGTCGGCCGACTACTACAACTGGAAGATCAAGAACGAGGTCAAGACCCTCAGCACCGACCAGCTGCTGCTGGCCGAGTACCAGTGCCACAACGGCCTGCCGAACAACACCTCGGCCAGCTGCCAGAACGTCACCGACTGGGTGTCGCGCGATGCCGGCGGCAACCTGACCCGCGTGTACACGCCGAAGCTCAACGTCGCCAGCCAGAACCTGGAAGCGGTGACGGTGGCGGCCAAGTACCAGCAGGATATCGGTCGCTTCGGCTCGCTGATGTTCTCCGGCAACTACACGAACATGCTGAAGCGTGAAGTGCAGCCGATGCCGGGCGCCGCCAAGCTCGACCTGCTGAGCGATCCGTACAACATGTGGTACTACGACAACTTCGCCAAGGTCCGTGGCGATCTGTCGGTGGCCTGGAACATCGCCAAGTTCACCACCACCGTGTACGCCAACTACGTCGGCAGCACCCCGAACTACCTGGCCTACACCGGCCGCAGCTACGGCTATGTCCACTCTTCCGGTGCCAAGGCCGGCAAGTGGGGTTCGTACACCACGTACAACCTGAGCATGAACTACCAGGCACAGGACGATCTGGTCCTGTCGCTGATGGTCAACAACGTGTTCAACAAGCTGCCGGAAGGCCAGCGCTACAACTACCCGGGCAACGAATCGACCCCGTTCAATGACGGCTTCTACAGCGTCTACGGCCGCCAGATCTCGGCCCAGGTCAAGTACAACTTCTGATCCCGTCGTTTCCCGGACTTCGTGTCTGGACCAGGCCCCGCTTCGGCGGGGCCTTTTTTTTCCTTCTATGCGGCATGGGGAAAGCCCGCGACGTATCGATTGTTAATGTCAGTTGAATTTATCAAATATTCATTTTCCCTGCTTTCCGATAATCCGGAAAAGGGCAGAAATGCCTGTGGAGAAGGGGCTTTTCACCAAGCGCGCAACCGTCCGTCACCGACCGTTACAGAACTGCGCAAGGCACGTTAAGCGTGTGTTACGTTGAGGCCACGCCGCTAAACCGCATAGGCAAAGCAGCTGAACAGAATCGAAATCCCAGGAAAGGGATACACGCGTCATCACGATCACACGGAGTAATCGCATGTCTCGTCGTCGCTTCGCATTCTCGCACCACCCGCTCACCCACGCCGTCGCCTGCGGCTTGTTGCTGGCCGGCAGCAGCGCCACCGTACTCGCCCAGGACAGCAGCAAGGCCGCGACCAACCTCGACCGGGTCACGGTCACCGGCTCGCTGATCCCGCAGACGCAGATCGAAAACCAGACGCCGGTGCTGACCATCAGCGCCGAGGCGATTCAGGCGCGCGGTTTCTCCAGCGTTGCCGAAGTGTTGCAGCAGTCCTCGTTGACCACCGGCGGCCTGCAAGGCGGCCAGACCTCGGCATCCTTCACCCAGGGTGCTGAAGCGGCTGGCATGTTCGGCTTGAACCCGGGCTACACCAAGTACCTGATCAATGGCCGCCCGATGCTCTCGTATCCGGCGCTGTACAACGGCAGCGACGCGTTCAACAACATCAGCGGCATCCCCATCGACATCGTCGACCGCATCGAGGTGCTGCCCGGTGGCCAGTCATCCCTGTACGGTTCGGACGCGATCGCCGGCGTGGTCAACATCATCCTCAAGGAACGCATGGACGGCGGCACACTGAACGTGCGCGGCGGCGCCTATTCCGATGGCGGTGGCGCCAGCTTCCGCGTGAGCGGCGCCAATGGCTTCAACAGCAAGGACGATCGCTTCCGCGCCCTGGTCAATGTGCAGTATGAAAAGACCAACCCGATCTGGGGTTACCAGCGCGACATCACCAAGCAGAACAATCCGCATGGCTACACGCGCCAGCTGCCCTCGAACGACTTCCTGGTCTTCGACGCGGATACCAATGATTTCCTGATGATGGATCCGAACAACTGCGCCGGCGTTTCCGGCCAGTTCGGCGGCACCACCATCCTCGGTACGCGCCGCGCTGGACAATCCTGCGGCTCCGCGTTCGGTGCGGGTTACAAGACGATCAAGAACAGCAAGGAAAGCAGCCAGTTCTATTCGTCGCTGACCTACGATGTGAATGACAACCTGCAGCTGTTCGGCGATGTCCTCTACAGCTACGAAACCGTCAAGTACAACACCGGTGCCGGCTACAACTACTGGGGCACGGATATCAGCATGGGTCCGTTCTTCGATCAGTCCAGTGGTCGCTATCTGGGGCTGCAACGCGTGTTCGCACCCGAAGACATCGGCGGCATTGGCTACCGCGACATCATGAATACCGACCGCAGCAAGTCCTATCAGGTCACGCTCGGTGCACGCGGCGCGATCGGCAGCAACTGGGACTACGAGGCCAGCGTCACCCGCGGCGAGTACAAGCTCAACGAGCGTGGCTATGCACGCTGGAACGACCCGATCAACAACTGGTTTGCCGACAACGTGCTGGGACCGGTGCTGGGCCAGACCGACGACGGCTACAACATCTACAACCCGAACTGGGGCGCTTTCTATTCCCAGCTGCCGCAAGGGGCCTTCCAGAGCTTCACCGGCTTCACCACCAGCCGCAGCCGCACCTGGCAGACCCAGACCCGCGCGCAGATCACCAACAGCTCGCTGTTCAAGCTGCCCGGTGGCGACGCCGGCTTTGCCGCCGTGGTTGAAGGCGGCAGTGAAGGGTGGAACTACACGCCGGACGTGCGCCTGACCGACGGCACGGTGTTCGGTACCACCTCGGTGGCGGGCAACGGCCATCGCAGCAACTACGCTGTCACCAGCGAACTGCGTCTGCCGTTGCATGACATGCTGACGGTCACCGCTTCCGGCCGCTACGACAACTTCAAGATCGCCGGCCATACCGTAGACAAGCCCACCTACAGCATCGGCCTCGAGTTCCGCCCCTTCGAAAGCCTGCTGGTCCGCGGCAAGTACGGCACGGCGTTCCGCGCCCCGTCCCTGCCCGATGCCTTCCAGGGCAAGAGCGGCTACTACGCCAATGGGTCCAAGGATTACTACCGCTGTGGCCAGCTCGGGTTCGATCCGTCCAACACGGTCGACTGCCGCTACGGCAGCGTGTCGGTGTTCGGCACCCAGTCGGGCAATCCGGAGCTGAAGCCGATTACCGCCGATGTGTGGAACGCGGGCCTGGTGTGGGCGCCGATCAACAACCTGTCGGTGTCCCTGGACTACTACAACTGGAAGATCAAGAACGAGGTCAACACCCTCAGCTCCGACCAGTTGCTGCTGGCCGAGTACTACTGCCGCAACGGCCTGACCAACACCGCCGGCGCCACCTGCGAGGAAGTGGCCAACTGGGTCACCCGTGATGCCACCGGCGCGCTGGAGGAGATCTACACGCCGAAGCTGAACGTGGCACGGCAGAACCTCGAGGCGGTCACTGCCAGCTTCAAGTACGTACAGGACATCGGTCGCTTCGGTTCGCTGCAGTTCTCCAGCAACTACACCAACATGCTCAAGCGTGAACTGCAGCCGCAGCTCAACGACCCGTTCCTGGATCTGCTGGGCAACCCGTACGCAATGTGGGTGTACGACTCCTACGCCAAGGTCCGGGCTGACGGCTCGATCGGCTGGGCGATCGACAAGTTCACCACCACGCTGTACTTCAATTACATCGGCCGCACGCCGAACTACCTGTCCTACCTGGGCCGTGGCTATGACTATGTCGATCCGACGTCCGGCTACAAGGCTGGCAAGTGGGGCTCTTACACGACGTACAACCTGAGCGTGAACTACCGCGCGATGGACAACCTGACGTTCTCGCTGATGGTCAACAACCTGTTCAACAAGGTGCCGGACAACCAGCAGCACTCCTACGCGGGCAACATCGACGTGCCGTACAACAACTCCCTGTACAACGCCTACGGACGGGCGATCTACGTCCAGGCCCAGTACGACTTCGGCAGGAAGTAAGCGCAGCCAAGCGCACATGGAAGCAGAAGCCCCGCTCCGGCGGGGCTTCTTTTTTCCTGCGTGGGTCTTCCACCGCATCTCTCCGGATGCTGCGCGTCGGTGACCATCCTTGATCGTTCGCGGCCGGATTCAGGAATGTCAGAAAAATGACAATTCCACCTCATGCGGCGATCGCGCCGCCCATCACACGACAATTATTTTAGATGCACTTTCCCGTAACTTAGCTTCATTATGGCGAATTTTACCAACCCAAGGCTTTTCCAAGTCTTTTCACTCAAAAAATTTCATTCAGGATTCATTGCATTTTTGTTCACGAGGCATTTATAAATGAGGCACGCCGTTTGTGACCGCGTTCCTGTTTGGCCACGAGGCGCACCCACTACACCCCCGGAGAGAGTCCTGATGCAAACGAAGTTCTGGCGCCGCGCGGCGCTGGCTACCGCCCTGTCTGGTTGCCTTTTCTCGATCGCCCACGCTCAGTCCGTGACCGGTTACATCTACGGCCAGGCGCCGGCCGGCGCGGGTTCGAGCGTGGTTGTCCGCAACCTGGGGACCGGCGCCACGCGCACCCTGCCGGTTGATGCCAATGGTCGTTACCGCGTGTCCGACCTGCCCAACGGCCGCTACTCGGTGGAACTGCGCCGTGACGGCGCCACGGTCACGACACAGAATGACGTGGCGGTCAACATCGCCTCCGGCACCGAGGTTTCCTTCGCCGGCGGCAAGGCGACTGATCTGGACGGCATCGTGGTGCGCGCCGCGTCGATGGCATCGATCGACGTTTCGCAGGTCGATACCCGGACCGTCTTCAGCTACGAAGACCTGCGCAGCCTTCCGCTGCCGCGCGACATCACTGCTGTTGCCCTGCTGGCACCCGGTGCGATCGCCAGCAACAGCTACAGCGGCGTACCCAGCTTCGGCGGTTCTGCTGCGTCGGAGAATGCCTATTACATCAACGGCTTTGCGGTAACCAACCCGCTGACCAGCATCGGCTCGACCACACTGCCCTTTGAGGCCATCGCCCAGGAACAGGTCCTCACCGGCGGCTATGGCGCGGACTTTGGGCGCTCCACCGGTGGCGTGGTCAACATCGTGACCCGTCGCGGCACCAACGAATGGAAGGCCGGTGCGTACGAGATCTGGAGCCCGGAATCGCTGCGCGCATCTCCGCGCAACATGTATTACGCCAACACCGGCCACTTCACCGCCAATGATCCGCGCGGCGCGGCTTACCAGACCGATGGCAAGCTGTATCAGTACCGCAACAAGAACAACTCCTGGCAGAACACCACCGGTGCCTATGTCGGCGGCCCGATCGTCCAGGACAAGCTGTTCTTCTTCGTCAACGGCGAGTTCACCAAGACTGACGGCACCAGCGCCCGCTACGCGACCAACACCAGCCCGGCCAACCTGACCCGCGGTTGGAACGAGTACACCTATGAATATCCGCGCTGGACGGCGAAGATCGACTGGAACATCACCGACAACCACGTCATCGAGCTGACAGGTGTGTCTGACGTTACCAAGTACGACGCCGAGTACTACTCGTTCGACTACAACAAGTTCACACATGGCGACGTGCAGACCGGCGGCATCAGCACCAAGGAAGACTCCAAACTCTACATCGGCAAGTACACCGGCTACCTGACCGACAACCTGACCCTGTCGGCGCTGTACGGTCGCCAGAAGATCGAACACTCGCAGGGCCTGTACAACTACGACGCAAGCTGCCCGTACATCAGTGCCGGAACCACTGCACGCGTGCCGGGCCTGAACTACAGCGGCTGCCAGAGCACGACCTCGCTGGTCAACGCCGACGGCGCCTTCGACGAGACCAAGGGCGGGCGTATCGACCTGACCTGGCGTCTGGGCAACCATGAACTCCGCTTCGGCTTCGACCGCCAGGATGCAGAGTCGCTGACCGGCACCGAGTATCCCGGCGGCTACGGCTGGATCTATCGTCGCTCCACCAACCCGAACACCCCGATCGATGCATCGCACGGCGTGAGCTCGGCAGCTTCCGGTGGCGGCCTGGGCGCACAGGGCTACTACGTCTATCGCCTGTACAGCACCAAGCTGGCACAGCCGAAGACCGAGCAGGCCTCGCAGTACATCGAAGACCGCTGGCAGGTTTCGGACAACGTTTTGCTATCGCTGGGTCTGCGCAACGAACAGTTCACCAACTACACCGGCACGGGCGAGAAGTATGCGAGCCAGAAGACGCAGCTGGCACCGCGTCTGGGCGTGGCCTGGGACGTTCATGGCGACTCGTCGCTGAAGTTGTTCGCCAATGCCGGTCGCTACCACCTGGCCATGCCGAACAACGTGGCAGTGCGTGCAGCCTCCGGCTCGCTCAACACCAACGAGTACTTCACCTACACCGGCGTCGATCCGACCACCGGTGCACCGACGGGGCTCAATTCCATTCCGGTCGATGCCTCGAAGGGGTACCTGTGCCCGGGCACCAACGCTGTCGCCAGCAACCTGGAATGCGGCAGTGCGCCGAATCCGCGCACCTTGGCCGCAGTGGACATGAAGTCGCACTACCAGGACGAGTACATCATTGGCATGGAGCAGCAGCTTGCGGCTGATACCGTCTGGGGCGCGAAGTTCACCTACCGCGAACTGAAGAGCGCGATCGACGACACCTGCACCCCCGCGCTGGGCGGCGCATGCTTCCTGTTCAACCCCGGCGTGGGCAACACCTTCTGGGAAGAACAGGCCGATGGCAGCTACGAGAAGGTGCACTATTCGGCAGCTGACCTTGGCCTGCCCAAGCTCAAGCGCAAGTACTACGCGCTGGACCTGTTCCTGGAGAAGCGTACGGACAACTGGTACGGCAAGGTCATGTACACCTTCAGCCGCAACTACGGCAATACCGAAGGCCAGCTGAACTCCGACCTGGATACCGGTACCGGTGGCCAGGAAGATGTGTCGGTCACCCAGGACTGGGATCTGCCGCAGCTGATGCAGGGCGCCAATGGGCTGCTGCCGAACCACCGTGGCCATGTGCTCAAGGCGTTCGGCTACATGAAGCTGACCCCCGAGTGGCGCGTGGGTGGCAGCCTGACCGTTGCCGAAGGTCGTCCGAACAACTGCACCAGCATGTACCCGACCCCAGACAAGGGCCTCTACGATGGCTCCTACTATTGGTACTGCGGCCTGCCGGGCAGCGGCACCACACCGGGCACGGCCGGTTACGTGCCGCCGTCGGCGGACTACGGTTCGTCGCCGCGCGGTTCGCACGGCAAGGCGCCGTGGCAGTTCAACCTGGGGCTGAATGTCGCGTACACGCCGGATTGGGCGAAGGGCCTGACCCTGCAGGCCGATGTGATCAACCTGCTGAATCGCCAGGTGGCTGGCAGCACGTACTCGCGTTACGCCGCCTCGCCGTACCGCGGCGCAGCGGACTACAACCCGGAGTACGGTCGTGACCTGAACTACTCGACCCCGCGCTACTTCCGCTTCACTGCCCGATACGATTTCTGATCATCCGGCAGCATCGTTGACCCCGAGGGCCCGTGCGATCCGCACGGGCCCTTCTTTTTTCCTTTCGTGGCGCGTCGCCGTCCGCCCCTTGCGCCCGGCCATGACCTTCGACACCCTTGCAGGGCAGGCCGGCGGCGTATCGTTCGGCCCACGGCCGTCCCTGCGGCCCTTCCCTGACTCACTCGGCCTGGAGGCCATCAAAGTGACCCGTACTCCCAAGATCGTGCTGCTGACCCTGGCCGTTTCGGCCGCGCTGGTTGGCTGCGGCAAGAACGAAACCCCGGCCAAGGACGCCACCGCCTCCACGCCGGCTGCCGCCGAAGCCACCCAGTACACCCTGGACGAGAGCAAGCTGCCGGCCTACAACGCCTTCCAGCCCAGCGACCTCGATACCAGCAAGGACGCCTGCGGCGCCTTCGGCGACTACGTGAACAGCAAGTGGCTGGCCGCCAATGAAATCCCGGGCGACCGCACCAGCTGGGGCGCGTTCACCATCCTCGACGAGCGTTCGGTGGCCGTGCAGCACCAGCTGGCCGAACAGGTCGCGCAGGTGAAGACCCCGAACCACATCGAGAAGATCGTCGGTGACCTGTGGGCCACCGGCATGGACGAGGCCAAGATCAACGCCCAGGGCATCGAGCCGCTGAAGGCCGACCTGACCGCGATCGATGGCCTGCAGGACAAGGCGGCCATCGCTAATTACCTGCGCTCCAGCGCCGCCAAGGGTGACAACGTTCTGTTCGGCTTCGGCGCCGAAGCCGACTTCAAGAACTCGGCCGTGAACATGGCCTACGCCAGCCAGGGCGGCCTGGGCCTGCCGGACAGCACCTACTACACCGATGCCAAGAACGCCGACAAGCTGAAGGCCTACCAGGCGCACGTCGCCAAGGTGCTGGAGCTGTCCGGCGTCGCTGCTGCCGACGCTGCCAAGCAGGCCGAGGACGTGGTCAAGTTCGAGACCCGCCTGGCCAAGGCGTCCAAGTCGCGCGTCGAACTGTCGCGCAACGTCGAGCTGTACTACAACCCGGTCACCGTGGCCGACGCGGACAAGCTGACCCCGAACTTCAGCTGGACCGAGTTCTTCAAGTCGCAGGGCGTGGCCGCACCGGAGAAGTTCTCGCTGGCCATGCCGGCCTTCCATGAGGAAGTGAGCAAGGCGCTGGGCGACACCGATCCGTCGGTGTGGCGTGCCTACCTGCGCTTCCACACCGTGGACAGCGCCTCGCCGTACCTGGCCGATGCCTTCGTGCAGGAGAACTACGAGTTCTACGGCAAGACCCTCAACGGCCAGAAGGAGCAGAAGCCGCGCTGGAAGCGTGTGCTGGGCACCATCGAGAATGACGCCGGTGAAGCCTTCGGCCAGCTGTACGTGAAGGTGGCCTTCTCGCCGGAAGCCAAGGCGAAGATGGAAGAACTGGTGAAGAACCTGGCCGCCTCGCTGAAGGACCGCATCCAGGGCCTGAGCTGGATGAGCGATGAAACCAAGGCCAAGGCCATCGCCAAGTGGGAAACCTTCACCCCGAAGATCGGCTACCCGGACAAGTGGCGTGACTGGTCGGGCCTGCAGACCCAGCGCGACAGCTTCCTGGGCAACGTGCGCGCGGCCAACGAATTCAACTACAAGTTCAACCTGTCGAAGATCGGCAAGCCGGTGGACAAGACCGAGTGGGGCATGACCCCGCAGACGGTCAACGCCTACTACAACCCGCTGCAGAACGAGATCGTGTTCCCGGCCGCCATCCTGCAGCCGCCGTTCTTCGATCCGAAGGCCGACGACGCACTGAACTACGGCGGCATCGGCGCGGTGATCGGCCACGAAATGACCCACGGTTACGACGACCAGGGCGCACGTTTCGGGCCGACCGGCAACATGGAAGACTGGTGGACCGCCGCTGACAAGAAGAACTTCGAAGGCCTGACCGGCAAGCTGGTCAAGCAGTTCGACCAGTACAAGGTCGACGGCCAGGCGGTGAACGGCCACCTGACCCTGGGTGAGAACATCGCCGACCTGGGCGGCCTGGCCACTGCTTACGATGCCCTGCAGAAGGCCAGCGCCGGCAAGGAAGACCCGAAGGTGGACGGCTTCACCCGCGACCAGCGCTTCTTCTTCAACTGGGCCACCGTGTGGCGCACCAAGTACACCCCGGAGAACGCCAAGGTCCGCCTGGCGACCGACCCGCACGCCCCGGCGCAGTTCCGCGCCATGGGTGCGCCGTCGAACCTGCCGACCTTCGCCGCCGCGTTCCAGTGCAAGGCCGGTTCGCCGATGGCCCGCAGCGGCGACCAGCAGGTGGTGATCTGGTAAGCCACGGCTGACGCCGCGGCAGACCTGCAGAGGCCCGGGAATTCCCGGGCCTTTGTTTTTCCGGGGTGTTTTTCATCCACGCATGGTGTGGATCCAATGATCTCGGCGCTCCCCGCTAGCGGCCGCCCCTGGTCGGCGAAAGCAGCGTGATGCGTGCATGCCGCGTCGATGCGCGGCTTGCTATAGTGCGCGCGCCCTCAATCCATCACGGATTCGTTCCACATGCCCAATTTCCGTCCGCTTGCCATCGCCCTGGGCATCAGCCTGGCGACCCTGGTCCCGACCCATGATGCGTTCGCCGCCGCCAAGAAGAAGGCCGCGCGCGCCCCGGCCTTCAGCGCCCAGTGCAGCGACTTCTATGACGCCACCAACGCAGGCTGGCTGAAGGCCAACCCCGTGCCACAGACCGGTGCCACCACCGCGCTGGGCCAGCTGGTCGACCGCAGCCGCCAGCAGCAGCGTGAACTGCTCGACGCAGCGATGAAGGCGCCGCAGGGCAACGTGCAGAAACTGCTGGGCGACTTCTGGGCCAGCGGCCTGGACGAAGCCGCCGTGGAAGCCGACGGATCCAATCCGATCGCCCCGCTGCTGACCCGCATCAACGCCATCAAGAAGGCCAAGGATGTGCCGGCCTCGATCGCCGCGCTGCACCAGGTCGGCATCCCGGTGGCCTTCAACTTCGGCCCGGACGTGGACCTGAAGGCGCTGGACCGCCACATCGGTTACTTCATGCAGGGCGGCATGGGCCTGCCGGACCCGGCGTTCTATACCCGCACCGACGCCGACACCGTTGCGCTGATGGGCCGCTACCGCAATTACGTCAAGCAGATCCTGGCACTGACCGGCACTCCGGCCGCCAAGCTGGATGCCGAGTCGCAATCGGTGATCGCACTGGAAACCGAACTGGCGCGCAACGCGCAGTCGCTGGCCGGCATCAACAATCCGTTCAACAACTACGCGCCGATCTCCACCAAGGAGCTCAACAGCCGCTACCGCAACCTGCAGCTGGATGCCTTCCTGAAGGCCCAGGGCGTGGACGACGATCTGGTCTCGCTGGCCGACCCGGGCCTGTTCAAGCAGCTCGATGGCATGGTCACCAAGCTCAAGCCGGACCAGTGGAAGGCCTACCTGCGCTGGCGCGTGGGCGACTCGATGGCGCCCTACCTGTCCAAGGCCTACCGCGACGCCGAATTCGAATTCCGCGGCCGCGTGCTGCGTGGCGAAACCCTGCCGCCGCAGCGCTGGGAAGACGTGCTGGAGGCGATCAACGTGGCCGCCGGCCCGATGCTCGGTCGCGAATACGCCGCCCGTTACCTGTCGGCCGAAGACCGTCGCCAGGCGGCGTGGATCGTCGACAAGGTGCGCGAAGTACAGATCGAAGCGGTCAAGAACAGCAGCTGGATGAGTGCCGAAGCCAAGACCGAAGCGCAGGCCAAGCTGGCCGCGCTGAAGATCGAGATCGGCACCCCGTTGCGCGACCTGGACTACAGCGTGCAGCCGATGGGCCGCGGCTCGTTCGGCGGCAACATGCTGATCGCGTCGACCTGGCGCCATCGCGAGGAAATGAAGCGCATCGGCAAGGGCAACGCCGACCGCCGCTGGGACGTGCTGCCGCAGCAGCCGTCGCTGGCCTACGATCTGGCGCAGAACCGCCTGATCGTCACCGCTGCGATCCTGCAGGGGCCGGTGTTCAACGCCAAGGCCGACGCTGCCGACAAGTTCGGCAGCTTCGGTGGCCTGGTCGGCCACGAGCTGACCCGCGCGATCGATGCCAAGGGCGCGCTGGTCGACGCCAAGGGCGAACTGCGCAGCTGGTGGACCCCGGCCGACAAGACCGCCTGGACCCTGCTCGGCAACCGCGTCGCCGCGCAGTACAGCGCGTACGACTTCCCGGGCGTGAAGGGTGCCAAGGTCAACGGCACGCTCACCCAGGAAGAGAACCTGGCCGATATCGCCGGCCTGGAACTGGCGTGGGCCGCGTACACCGCGCAGGAGCCGAAGGCCAAGCCGGCACAGCAACAGAGCTTCTTCCGCGCATGGTCGGCGTTGTGGGCGCAGCAGCTGTCGCCGAACGAGGCCGTGCGTCGCCTGACCGCCGACATCCGTGCACCGGGCCTGTGGCGCAGCAACGGCACGCTGGCCAACCTGCCGGCGTTCGGTGCCACCTTCAGCTGCAAGGCCGGCCAGCCGATGCAGCGCAGCGAAGCCGAGCAGATCAAGGTCTGGCGCTGAGCCAACTGCTGCAACTGGTAATGCAGAGGGCGCCTTCGGGCGCCCTTTTTTCGCTTGGCGACCCAAAAAAGGGACCCCGGCATGGCCGGGGTCCAGGTCGTTTTCTGGAGAGATCGATCAGGTGCCGCGATCAGAAGTCGTAGGACGCACTGACACGAACCGAACGAGGCGCGCTGAAGTAGGTACCCATGCCGTAGGTGTTGGACACCGTGTAGGGGCCATCTTCATAGACCGCGTCAGACTGCACCGCGCGACGCTGGTTCAGCACATTGAAAACATCCAGGCTGAAAGCCAGCTTGTGATCGGCAAACGAAGGGCGATACATCACGCCCAGATCCAGGCGGGTCGTCCAGGGCTGCCGGCCGGCGTCACCCGGACGCGACGGCTTGCCACCGCAATAGTGATAGGCCGCGTCGTAGCCCAGCGGATCACTCTCATCGGTGCCGTAGTAGCCCAGGCAGCTCTTCGGCGCCCCCGACATGATCCGCAGGGTGGCCGACGCCGACCACTCGTCGTTGAACATATAGGCGCCATAGCCCTTCAGCTGGTGACGGCGGTCGTTCGCCAGATAGCCACCGGCGTATTCCATCAGTGCTGCGGCATCCCAGTCCTGGGTCTTGGAGACGTCATCCTGGCCGATATCCGACTTCACCTGGCCTTCGGTATTGCCGAAGCTGCGCGACCAGGTGTAATCCAGACGTCCGTACCACTTGTCGCTCAGCGGGTGCTCGATGAACAGATCGACGGCGATGTAGTCACGCTTGGCCTTCTTGTTGCCGTAACCCCAGTCGGCGGAGCTCATCTGCACCGGCGTGTAACCCGAGCCATCCGCGTGTCGGATCATGAAGGTGTTGGTCTTGCCCGGATTGAAGATCACACAGCCCGGGACATCGAGATTGCTGTCGTCGACGCCCATCGCGGCAAGCTTGTCGTGGATGCGATCGGAGTCACAGGTATCGTCGATGGCCGTCTGCAGGCGACGATAGGTGAACTTGGCACCGGAGCTCCAGCGCTCGCCCAGCGTCTTCTCGAAGCCAAGGATCAGCTCGTCCTGGTACTGCGACTTCAGGTCGGTCGGCGCAATCGACAACGGATCAGGGGTCTGGCCATATTCATTGTTGGCTGACACCGGGCCCGGGCCCAGAGCGGTCAACCCGGTCGGGTTGCCGTTGGCATCAATTCCGCTATAGGTGAAGTACTCGCGGGTGAACGTCGAGGCGGAAGCACCACGAATGGCAACGCTGTTGGGCAACGCCAGGTAGTAGCGGCCCAGGTTGGCGAACACCTTGAGCGACGAATCGCCAAACACATCCCAGCTCGCGCCCAGGCGCGGCGCCCACTGGTCACCGCTGTCGACGTAAGGCTTGGCCGCACTGTTGTAGTTGGTGAACTTGTCATTGCGGATGCCGAGGGTCACCAACCAGTTCGGCGTGACCTGCCAGCGGTCCTCCAGATAGTAGGCCTTCTGCTTGACCGACATGCTGGTGGTCGTGGAGAAGATGTACTTCTGCACGAAGTAGCCATTGCCGCCCGGCGGGGTGATATCAAAGCCCGGATTCGGCGACGAGGCCGGATCAACACGACCATAGATCCAGGCATACCCCGGCCCGGTCATCGCCTGACCTTCGTTATGCCCCTGGAAGTACATGTTATCGATACCACCGGTCAGCTCGTGGTTGCCGATGCGGTACTGCAGGTCTACACGCAGGCCTCGGGTCTTGCTGCCCGCATCTGACGACTTGGTATAGAGCGCCGACTGGTCGTTGCGGATGGGGCGGCCACCGGTAATGGACGGATCCTGATTGCCCGGGCTGCTGAGATAGGGGTTGGCCGTATCCAGCGGATTCGACTCCAGATTGCTCTCCTTGCTGCGACCCCAAACCGCACTCAGGGTCAGGTCATCGTTCAGGTAGCCGGTGTACTTGAAGATGTCAAAGTCGTCCTTGAGCTTCGTGGTGTTCGGGAACGTGCCGGTGCGATCACCTTCGGCCAGGTCCTCGTAGTCGAACGATCGGTAGTAGCCACCGTTGCGATCGGTGTTCTGCACGCGGGTGTATTCCAGCGTGTTGCTATCGTTGATGTTCCAGTCGATCTTTCCATAGAACTTCGGCGCATCAATGGTGTAGTGGTTGCGCACCTGCTGCGTTGCTGCAGAGCTGTTCGTGGACACACCTTCGGTGCGGTCCTTTTCCGCAGCCAAGTGAATGAACAGACGATCCTCGATCAGCGGGCCACTGGCATAGCCACTGTAGGTGGTACGCGTGGCGACATCGTCCTTGCGGTAGCGATAGAGCGAACCAGGCAACGAGTCATCGGTGTAGCTGTATCCATCTGGCAGCTGGCGATTGGGATAGATGACAGTGGCCGCAGAAGCCGACAGCGAGTCCGGGGCCCAGGTGGCCTGCACGCCGAAATGCCATTCATTGGTGCCGCGCTTGCCGAGCTGGTTGATCACACCACCGGTGGAGCGCCCGTATCCCGCTCCGTAGCCGCCCATGAACGTTTCCTGCTGGTCGATCGACCCATAGGGCAGGCTGATACCACCCAGGTTGCTGAGCGGATTGTTGGCCAGGAAGCCATTCAGATAGTAGGCATTCTCAGTAACACTGGAACCACCGAAAGACAGCACCGAACGCGAGCCATTGCTGAACGCGCCACTGCCTGCGACAACACCTGGCGCCAGCAATGCGATGGCTTCGGCGCTACGCCCCAGTGGCAACACATCCAGTTGCTCGGACGTAATGACCGACTTGGACACCGTATTGGTGACATCGATCTTCGGCACATTCGCCGCGACGACGTTCACGGCCTCCAGCGTGGTGGCGGCACTGCTGCCACCGGCAAACGACACCTCGGTGCCAACGCCGACCTTCAGCAGAACATTCTCGCGCTGATCGACGGTCTGGCCATCACGCTGCTGGATGATGGTGTACTTGCCCACCGGCAACGAGCCGAGGTTGTAGCGGCCATTGCTGTCGACGGTCGCCGAGCGTTTCAGGCCCGTATCGCTCTGCACGACGATGGTCGTGCCGGCAGGCGCACTGCCGTACAACGAACCGGTCGTGCTCTGCGCGGCTGCGGCGCCGATGAAAGAAGTCAGGACGACCGCCAAGGCGGTACGCTTCAACCTTGCGACGTGCTTGCTGCTGGTCATGGAGTTTCCTTGATTCGGTGAAGATCAGGCTGCAGTTGCAGAATTGCTGCACGGAAGCGACAGCCCCATGTAGCTGAACCAAATATTAATTTCATCAATTCTTAATTTGCAATGGCAGCTGAACAAAAATAACCAATTGAAATTGAAGGAAAAGTTTTGATACAAACATGAACTTTGTTCAAGTTTTGTTTATTAATCAGCCGCTTGCAGCCCGCTCCTCCCGTTTCCGCCCCCAGTCTCCGGTCACCGTGATACCCATCCCGGCTTAACACCCGGCGTGCTATCGCTGCGGCCTCGTCCATCGCGGAGCCCCGACATGGCACACAAGAACACCATCTGTGTCTGGTACGACAACGGCGCGCTCGAGGCCGCCACCTTCTATGCCAGCCTCCTGCCCGACAGCGCGGTCACCGCCGTGCATCACGCGCCGGGCGACTACCCGGATGGCAAGGAAGGCAACGTGCTGACCGTCGAATTCACCGTCTGCGGCGTTCCCTGCGTCGGCCTCAACGGCGGCAGCGCGTTCAAGCACAGCGAAGCGTTCTCCTTCCAGATCCAGACCGAGGACCAGGCCGAGACCGACCGTCTGTGGAATGCGATCGTCGGCAACGGTGGCCAGGAGAGCCAATGCGGCTGGTGCAAGGATCGCTGGGGCATCTCCTGGCAGATCAGCCCGCGCATGCTCATCGAAGCAGCGACCAGCAAGGACAAGGCACTGGCCAAGCGCGCATTCAACGCGATGATGCCGATGAAGAAGATCGACATCGCCACCATCCAGGCCGCAATAAAAAAAGGGGACGGAGGGGATTAAGTCGTTTCTGCCCATCGCTGCCGACCCAGTGCGCATTGCGACTTAATCCCCTCCGTCCCCTTTTTTTGAGGTGCTGATGTCCTGGGATGCAATCATCATCGGTGGTGGCCACAACGGCCTGGTCTGTGCGGCCTATCTGGCGAAGGCCGGAAAGAA
Source organism: Stenotrophomonas sp. YJH_SMC_64 (assembly GCF_059371375.1). Lineage (NCBI taxonomy): Bacteria > Pseudomonadati > Pseudomonadota > Gammaproteobacteria > Lysobacterales > Lysobacteraceae > Stenotrophomonas > Stenotrophomonas sp. YJH_SMC_64. The sequence continues at coordinate 137,128 of NZ_JCAFUN010000013.1, forward strand.
GGTGCTGGTCCTTGAACGGCGCGGCGTGCTCGGCGGAGCGGCGGTCACCGAGGAGTTCCATCCCGGCTTCCGCAACTCGGTGGCGTCGTACACGGTGTCGCTGTTGCAACCGAAGGTGATCGAAGACCTGCAACTGCATGCGCATGGGCTGCGCATTGTCACGCGCCCGGCCAACAACTTCCTGCCATTGCCCGACGACCGCTACCTGTTGTCGGCACCTGGCCGCACCCAGGCCGAAGTCGCTGGATTCTCCGCTCGGGATGCACAGCGCCTGCCAGCGTACGAAGCACGCCTGGAGATCTTCGCCGATGTACTGCGCGCGTGGGCTCTCCGCGCGCCACCGGACATCGGCGTCGCCGGCGGCTGGCGCGGCCTGCCCGCACTTTGGCAGATGGGGAAGCTCGGCCGCGAACTGGCGGCGCTGGATGCACCGCTGCGGCAGGAGCTGCTGGACCTGTTCACGCTGTCGGCGGCGGAATACCTGGACCGCTGGTTCGAGAGCGAGCCGATCAAGGCGCTGTTCGGCTTCGATGGCATCGTCGGCAACTATGCCAGTCCATACACACCGGGCAGCGCCTACGTGTTGCTGCATCACGTGTTCGGCCAGTGCAATGGCGTGAAGGGTGCATGGGGCCATGCGATGGGTGGCATGGGCGCGATCAGCCAGGCCATCGCCAGCGCCGCGCGCGAGGCCGGGGCCGAGCTGCGCGTGGATGCCGGCGTGCGACGGGTACTGACCGAACAGGGCCGCACCGTGGGGGTGGAACTGGCCAACGGCGAAACCCTGCGTGCACGCGCGGTGGTCGCCAACGTCAATCCGAAGCTGCTGTACGAACAGCTGCTGGAGCCGGCGCAGGTACCGGCTGCCACACGCGAACGCATGACGAACTGGCGCTGCGGTTCCGGCACCTTCCGGATGAACGTGGCGCTGTCGCGGCTGCCGGAGTTCCGCGCCCTGCCCGGTCCGGGCGATCACCTCAGCGCCGGCATCATCATGGCACCCAGCCTGGACTACATGGATCGCGCCTGGCTGGATGCGCGCCGCGACGGTTGGTCGCGCGAACCGATCGTGGAAATGCTGATACCCAGTACGCTGGACGATTCACTCGCACCGCCCGGGCAGCATGTGGCCAGCCTGTTCTGCCAGCACGTGGCGCCGGTACTTCCTGATGGGCGTCACTGGGATGACCACCGCGACACGGTAGCCGACCTGATGATCGCTACCGTTGAACGCTATGCGCCCGGCTTCGCTGACAGCGTGCTCGGTCGTCAGGTGCTGTCCCCGCTCGATCTGGAACGCACCTTCGGCCTGGTCGGCGGCGACATCTTCCACGGCGCACTGAGCGCCAACCAGTTGTTCTCGGCGCGGCCGATGGTCGGCCAGGCCGGCTATCGCGGCGCCCTTCCCGGCCTGTATCTGTGCGGGTCGGGTACCCATCCCGGCGGTGGTGTTACCGGTGCACCGGGGCACAATGCGGCGCAGGTGGTGCTGCGGGACCTGTAGCGGTGTGCCGACCAACGGTCGGCACCTGGGCGTCAAGTGATCCTTCGGATCATTTGACGCTGCGCAGATGGTTCGGGCGCTTCGGTGGGCCGGGCGGGCGGCGCTTGTTGAACGGCGGCTGCCCGCGCCAGTAACGGATCAGCAACCAGCCGAACAGCATGCCGCCCAGGTGCGCGAAATGGGCCACGCCCGGCTGCCAGCCGGTCATGCCCAGCACCAGTTCGCCCACGCCGAACAGGATCACGAAGGTCCGCGCCTTCATCGGGATCGGCGGGAACAGCAGCATCACCCGCTGGTTGGGGAACAGCATGCCGTAGGCCAGCAGCAGGCCAAACACGCCACCGGAGGCGCCCAGCACCGTCGCCGGGTTTTCCAGCAGCGTGCCCACCAGCAGCTGGCAGACGCCTGCACCAGCCACGCACACCAGGTAATACAGCAGGAAGCGCTTCTCGCCCCAGGTCTGCTCCAGCGGCGCGCCGAACATGAAGACCGCCAGCATGTTGAAGAACAGGTGGCCGAAGCTGCCATGCAGGAAGCCATAGGTCAGCAGCTGCCACGGCTGGAAGTTGCCGCCCGGCGAGAACGCATCGAAGCCCTGCTGCAGCGGTTGCAGCATGAACGGCTCGAAGGTCTGCATGCCGAGCAGGAACGGCTGCTGCAGCAGGAACAGGATCGCATTGGCGATCAGCAGGGCCTTGGTGACGGTTGGCAGTCGCGGGAACATGGGAGTACCGGCATGGAACGGCCTCCATCATAGCCGCAGCACCGTGTCTTGTTGGCGGCCCTCAGGTCCGGCCTGTTCAGTCGCCAGCGGTGCTCAGCCCGGGCCCCACACAGCGGCATCCAGTGCCGCTGCCGGATCAGCCGCCGGCATCCGCACCCGGCCGTTCTCCACCACCACGCCCTCCGCGCGCAACCGCTGTGACTGCTCGCGCCATCCGGCCGACCCTTCTTCCATGGCAATTCGCCCATCCGAGCGCAGCACGCGGTGCCAGGGCAGGTCCGGGTCGTCGTTCTGGCCCAGGATGCGCGCGGTCAGGCGTGCACGCCCGGGCAGGCCCGCGCGCATCGCCACCTGGCCGTAGCCCATCACCTGGCCCACGGGGATCGCGCGGATCACCGCCAGGATGCGCGCACGCGCCTGCTCCGGTGTCAGCGCCGCAGGCGGGTCACCAACAGTACGCCGATCAGTACCAGCACGGTGCCGGCGATCTGCGCCGGCCCCATCGGTTCGTCGAGCAGCCATAGGCTCATCACGATGGTGGAAACAGGGCCCAGCATACCGACCTGCGCGGCCAGCGACGAACCCACGCGCTGCACCGCCAGCATGATCGCCAGCACCGGCAGCACCGTGCACACGGTGGCATTGACCAGCGACAGCCATTGCACTGGCGCCGGTGCCTGCCACAGCAACGGCAGCGGATGGCTCACCGCGAAATGCAGCAGCACCAGCACGCTGGCCACGCAGCTGGCATAGGCGGTCAACCGCACCGCGCCGATGCGTGCGACCACCTGCCCACTGCCGAACAGGTACAGCGCGTAGCTGAGCGCACTGCCCAGTACCAGCAGGCTGCCGACGATGATCTGCCCGCCCTCGCGCTGCAGATCGTGGCCGAAGGCGAGCAGCACGCCCAGATAGCTCAGCACCAGCGCGCCGATCTGCCACCGACCGGGCCGCTGGCGCGCCAGCAGCACGTTGATCAGCAGCACCAGGGTCGGGTTCAAGTAAAGAATCAGGCGCTCAAGGGTCACGCTGATGTACTGCAGGCCCTGGAAGTCGAGCAGACTGGACAGGTAGTAGCCGGTGAAGCCCAGCCACAACACGCGGGCACGGTCGGCCCAGGTCAGCGGCTCTGCCCGGCGCGCGGCCCACAGTGCCATCAGTACGAACAGCGGTAGCGCCATCAGCATGCGCAGGGCGAGCAGCGTGGTGGCATCCACGCCGTGACGCAGGCCGAGCTTGACGATGATGGCCTTGCCGGAGGCGGCGATGGCGCCAATCGCGGCCAGGCCGATGCCTCCCAGCGCGATGCGTGGGGAAGCGGTGGCGATACGGGAAGCGGGGCTGGACATCAGGACGACGGCGGGCCGCACGGGGCGATCAGGGAAGGCGCAAGGGCGTCCATTGTCGCATGGGTGCGCCTGGTGACCTGGAGAGCCGGGCCTGCGCTCGGCTCTAAAACCGTCCAGCTCAGCGCATCAGCACCACTTCCTCGGCCGAGGTCGGGTGGATCGCCACGGTGTCGTCGAACTGGGCCTTGGTCGCGCCCATCTTCACCGCCACCGCAAAGCCCTGCAGGATCTCGTCGGCCGCTTCGCCCAGCAGGTGGATGCCCACCACCCGTTCTTCCGGACCGGCACAGACCATCTTGAACAGGCTGCGCTGGGTGCCATTGGCCAGCCCCTGCAGCATCGGACGGAAACGGCTGTGGTACACGCTCACCTGATCGAACCGCGCGCGCGCCTCTTCTTCGCTCATGCCCACCGCGCCCAGCGGTGGATGCGAGAACACCACGCTGGCCACGTTCTCGTAATCCATCTTCGACTGCGGGCGGCCACCGAACAGGCGGTCCATCAGCCGCCGCGAAGCGGCCACCGCCACCGGGGTCAGGCCGACCTTGCCAGCGATGTCGCCCACCGCGTGCACGCTCGGCACACACGTGGTCTGCCATTCGTCCACCTGCACCTGCTGGTGTTCGCCGATACCGATGCCGAGCGCTTCCAGGCCCAGATCGCGGCTGTTGCCACGGCGGCCGGTGGCAAAGAACACCGCGTCGAACACGCTGTCGAGCGGGCCATCATGGCCGAATGCACGTACGCGTTCGCCATCGCGCTGCAGTTCGCGCAGGCGATAGCCGAAATGGATGCGCACGCCCTGCTGCTTCAGGTTCTCGGCCAGCTGATCGGTCAGCTCGTAATCGAAGCGATCCAGCAGCCGCTGGCCACGCACCAGCAGGCTCACCTTGCTGCCCAGTGCCTGCAGCAGGCCGGCCAGCTCCACCGCGATGTAACCGCCACCGATGATCGCCACCTCGGCCGGTGCCGCGCGCAGATCGAAGAAATCATCGGAGACTAGGCCCAGTTCGGCACCGGGGATGTCAGGCCGCAGCGGGTGCGCGCCGGTGGCGATCAGGATGTGTTCAGCGCTGTAACGCACGCCATCGCTGCAGGCCACGGTATGCGCATCGAGCAGATGACCGCGCGCCGGAATGCGCACCACGCCGGTTTCGTCCAGGCGCTTGTGGTAGCTGGTGTGGATGTTGCTGATGTAGGCCTGGCGATGGATCACCAGCTCCTTCCACGACAATGCCGGGCGTGCCTTGACATCGAAACCCATCGCACTGGCCAGGCCGATGCGCTCGTGCAGGTCGGCCGCCAGCCACATGGCCTTCTTCGGCACGCAGCCGACGTTGACGCAGGTCCCGCCCAGTTCACCAGGCTCCAGCAGCGCCACGCGCTTGCCGTGCTGCGCGGCGCGGATCGCGCCAGCCAGGCCGGCGGAACCACCGCCAAGGACGATCAGGTCGTAATCATAGGGTGCAGTGCTCATCGGAATCGCTCGGGTCGGTAAGGGGCAGGATCGATCGCTGGCGTGCGGCCGCAGACGAGATCGGCGATCAGCTGGCCGGTGCCGGCGCTCATGCTGATGCCGAGCATGCCATGCCCCGCTGCAAGCCAGACGTGAGGATGCGCGGGCGCGCGGCCGATCAACGGCACGTCGTCCACGCTCATGGGGCGCCACCCGCACCACTGCTCCTGCAGCTGCACACCACGTGGCGCGCGCAGGTAGTGGTCGGCGGCCTGCTGCAAGGCCTGCAGGCGGGTCGTGCGCAGCTGCGGATCGGCACCGGCGAACTCCATGGTGCCGCCCAGCCGCAGCGCTTCGCGCCACGCGATCACGAACACGGAATGGTCCTTCAGCACGACTGGACGCTGCGGCACCTGCGCCGGTCGTGACCAGGTCAGCGAGTAGCCCTTGCCGGGTTGGATCGGCACGCGCAGATCCAGTTGCCGCGCCCAGCGCGGTGACCACGGCCCGGTCGCCAGCACCAGCTCGCGCGCCAGCAGCATGCGTTCACCGACACGCACGCGCACACCCTGCGCATCGGCGCTGAAATCCTCCACGTCCGACTGCTCTTCGATCACCACGCCCTGTGCGCGCAGCACGCGCGCCAGTTCGGCGGTGTAGCGGTCCGGACGCAGCTGGGCATCGCCGGGGAAGTGGATCGCACCGGCAAGGCGATCATGGAACGCCGGATTGTCGCGCGCGTAGTCGGTGCCATCGATGCGCGCCGAGGCAATGCCCTGTGCGTTCAGCGCCTCACACTCGGCAGCGTGGTGATCGAAATTGCGGGCGTCACCGAACACATAGTCCAGACCGCGCGCCTCGAACTCGCAGTCCAGCGCATGCGTCTGCACCCACTGCGCCAGGCGCAGCCGTGAATCATTCAACAATGCGCCGCGTGCCCGCGTGGCGTGCAGCCAGTCGCGTGCGTTGCAGCGCGCCCCGAACTGCAGCAGCCAGCGCCACAATGCTGGGTCCAGGCGTGTACTCACGTACAGCGGCGCACGCGGATCGAGCATCCAGCGCAGCGCGCGCAACGGCACGCCGGGCGCTGCCAGCGGTGGCGCGTGGCTGGGGGTGATGGTGCCGCAGTTGCCATGCGAGGTCGCGCCGCCGACACGCCCACGGTCGATCACGCGTACCTGCCGGCCCTGTGCACGCAGCGCGAGTGCGGCAGCCAGTCCAATGGCACCGGCGCCGACCACGATCACATCCTCGCGCGCGCCCTGCATCGATCAGCCCTGGCCGGCCTCGCGCCGCATCGGCGGCCACTGCCGATAGGTCATCGCGCGCCACAGCCATTCCATCGGCCCAAAGCGGAAGCGGCGCAGCCATACGTGCGAGATGCCCACCTGCACGGTGAACAACAGCAGCGCGAACATCAACTGCACGCTGCGTGGCATCGTTTCGAACGCGCCCAGGCCGTAGTGGTAGAACAGCCAAGTGCACAGCAGCGACTGGCCGAGGTAATGGGTCAACGCCATGCGCCCGACCGGCGCCAGCCAGCCCAGCCGCGCGCGCCAGTGTACGATCCAGGCCAGGTAACCCAGGCACATCGGCAGGCCGCCGATCGTCACCAGCGCCATCGCCGCCGTAACCGGCAGATCGTAAGCGCCCGGCGCCAGATACGGCTTCCAGGCAACACCCAGCAGCGTGACCAGCAGGCCGAAGGGCAGCGCCCCCCAACGCAACACCGCATACAGCCGCGGGAAGCGATCCGGCGTGGCCAGCGCGCCGCTGCCGGCAAACCAGCTGCCGATCAGGAACATGCCCAGCACTTCCGGGCCGGTGATCAGCATCGCCCCCATCGACGTGCCGAACTCGCTCAGCCGCTGCGCATTGGCCTGCATCCAGCTGCCCTGCCCGTACACCAGGCGCTGCAGATCGATGCTCTGCTGCGCGTCGGTGAGCATCTTCCGCACGTCCTCCGCCGAAGCCATCGACACCATCGCGCCGACCAGCAGCATCATCGCCACACCGCCGAGATAGACCGTTACACCCATCCACGGCAGCCAGCTGCGCGGCGCCTCGCGGCAGGCCAGCAACGGCAACGAGACCAACGCGTACATCACCAGGATGTCGCCGGACCAGACCAGCAGCGCGTGGCACAGGCCGATCAGCAGCAGGCCAGCGCTGCGGCGCAGGTAGAACGGGGTGAAGTCACGCCCGGCCGCCTCGGCGCGCTGCGCCATCACCGCGAAGCCGGCGCCGAAGAGCAACGAGAACAGGGTGAAGAACTTCCCCTGCACGAATACGTAGACAAAGGCATCGGCCCAGTAGTCGATACCCTGCCAATGCACGTCGATGCCGGTGAAGGCCAGGTCCAGCGGTCCGCTGAAGGCCTCGATGTTCATCAGCAGGATGCCCAGCAGCGCAGCACCGCGCAGCACGTCCAGCACGGCGATGCGTTCGCCGGAAGCCACCGGCTGCAGGGAAGGAGAAGCGGCGTTCACGGGGCGTCCGTCGGGCAGGTCCGCCATTATGCCGCCGGCCCGCGTGCCATGGATGGCCGCGCCGTGTTCCAGAAACGCAATGGCCCGCCGAAGCGGGCCGTTGCTGCCATCATGATCGCGCTGCGATCAGTGGTGGTGACCGCCGTCGCCGTGGACGTGGCCGTGGTCGATCTCTTCCTTGCCGGCTTCGCGCACATCGACGATTTCCACGTCGAAGTGCAGGTCCTTGCCAGCCATCGGATGGTTCAGGTCGACGTCGACGACGCTCATGCCGACCTTCTGCACGGTCACCGCACGCGGGCCGAAGTTGGTCTGCAGCACGACCTGCTGGCCCGGAGCCAGCTTGGTGTTGCCGAAATGCTTCTTCGGCACGCGCTGGGACAGGCCCTCGCGGCGCTCGCCGTAGGCATCGGCTGCGTTGACGTCAACGCTGAAGGTCGCGCCGGCTTCCTTGTCCATCATGGCGTTTTCCAGGCCCGGGATGATGTTGCCGTGGCCGATCAGGATCGCCAGCGGCTCGCCGCGGTCCTTGGACGATTCGATCGGCTCCTGGCCGACTTCGGAAACGGTGTAGTGGAAGCGGACAACGCGGTCTTTTTCGATCTTCATGCGCAACTCTGTCTGGATCTGCCGGAGGCAGGCGGGTTGGGGCGGGTTGTCGCCCGGCGGGGACGCCGCCATCATGACGGCCAATCCCAAGGTGGCGCATTATCCGGAGAACATGCACATCACGCCAGTTTCGTCCGGCCTGCGCCGGCTCCTCGCCCCGGCCCTGCTGCTGGCCCTGCCCGTGCTGATGACCGCCTGCGGCGGCGGCAAGGCCACCCGCCCCGCTCCGCCCCCGCCGACCGCGAACTGGCCGAAGACCGTGCCGGACAACCCCGAGGCGGCCAACTCGGTGCTGATGCGTGCCATCAGCCTGGTCGGCACCCCCTACCGCTATGGCGGCAACACCCCGGATTCCGGCTTCGACTGCAGCGGCCTGGTGGCCTATGTCTATCGCGAGATGCTGGACCTGAAACTGCCGCGTACCTCGCGCGACCTGGCGGCGGTACAGGGTCCGAAGATCGATCCGCAGCGCCTGGCCACCGGCGACCTGGTGTTCTTCGGCAGCCGCGGCAGCGTCACCCATGTCGGTATCTATGTCGGTGAAGGGCGTTTCGTGCATGCGCCGAGCACCGGCGGCACCGTGCGCCTCGACTCGATCAGCGGTCCCTACTGGAAGGACCACTACACAGGGGCGAAACGCGTCCTTCGCTAAAATGAACAGGCGATATGTTCAAAACTGTGACGAACATCACCATGCAACTAACGAATTACTAACGGAATTTTTAACTTATCCGCGCTTTTACAGGGCATGATGCCCCATCGTTTTTTTCCTGTGACCGACGCGTGACGACTGACGACCTGAAAAGCGAAGGCCAGACTTCCGTATCTTCACGTAGTGCCCGCCCGCTGTTGCTTGGCCTGGCACTGTGTCTGACCAGCCTTCCGGCCTGGTCGCAGACTGCTCCGAACCGTTCCGATGTGAGCCCGGCCCCGGTGGCCGAGAGCACCGCCCGACCGGCCGCCAAGGCCGAGGCTGCCGCTCCGCAACGCAGCCGCGTCGACGCCGCCGCCAGCGCTACCCTGGCCGCCCTGCTGCCTCACCTGGCCGCCAACGACACCATTCCGCTGATGGACCGCTCGGCCGTGGTGGCCGGTGACCTCAGCCGCCTCCTCGCCAACTACGACACCAGCAGCGCTGCCAATGGCAGCGTTGTCGGCACCGCGGCCGACAATGGCAAGGTGCAGTCGCTGCTGCGTCGCGCGATGACCCTGCTGGGCACCCCATACCGTTGGGGCGGCAGCAACCCGGACAGCGGCTTCGACTGCAGTGGTCTGGTCGGCTACGTGTTCCGCTCGGCCCTGGGCATTGAGCTGCCGCGCGTCTCGCGCGAAATGGCACACGACGACAACGCCGAACTGATCAACGACCGCACCGCGCTGGCCGCCGGTGACCTGGTGTTCTTCGGCCGCAAGGGCCGCGTCGATCACGTCGGCATCTATGTGGGTGATGGCCGCTTCCTGCACGCACCGAGCTCGGGCAAGGACGTGCGCGTGGACACCCTGCTCAGCGGCTACTGGGGCAACAAGTTCATGCAGGCCCGCCGGGTCGATCTCTGATCTGACACCACGCCGCCTGACACGAGAAAGCCGCTGCCCTGCAGCGGCTTTTTTGTTAGGCCCGCGCAATGGTGGGTAGCTGCCGATCTTGGTCGGCACCGCCTCCATCCACGCGTGGCGTGGATCTACCAGGCCCGGCTTGACCGCCACCGCGCCAGCCAGCTCCCAGACAAAAAGCCCGCCGTTCAGGGCGGGCCTTTCATCTCCACGCAACCTCAGCCGCGTGGCGGCGTCGGATCGGGGTCGTCCACACCCACATTGCTGGACGGATTGTCATACACCGCCTGGTCGAGCAGCCCGGTTTCCTTGGCCACGATCACCGGCACCAGCATCTGGCCGGTCACGTTCGTCATCGTGCGCATCATGTCGAGGATGCGGTCGATGGCATACAGGTAGCCGATCGTCTCCAACGGCAGGTTGGCCGCGCTCAGCACCACCGTAGCCATGATCACCGCGGTACCCGGAACACCGGCCGTACCGAAGCTGCCCAGCACCGAGGCAATCAGCACCACCACGTACTGTTCAGGGGTCAGCGGCACACCGCTGTACTGCGCGATGAACACCGCGCACAGCGCCGGGTAGATGGCACCGCAGCCGTCCATCTTGATGCTGGCGCCCAGCGGCACCGCAAACGAACCGTAGTCCTTGTTCACGCCCAGGTTGTGGGTGATCGAACGCAGTGCCACCGGCATCGCCGCGAAGCTGGAAGAGCTGACGAACGCAACCTGCATGCCCGGCGCCGCACCACGGAAGAACTTCAGCGGGTTCAGTCCGTGCGCCAACAGCAGTGCGCTGTAGACCACCACGATGTGCAGGGCGCAGGCCACGTACAGGGCCAGCACGAAATGCCCCAGCGGCAGCAGCTTCTCGAACCCGTAGCTGCCGACCAGACCGGCGATCAGGCCAAAGGTGCCGATCGGGGTGACTTCCAGCACGAAGCGGGTCACCTGGATCATGATGTCGCTCATCTGGCCGACCAGCTTGCGCGCCTCGGTCACCTTCTCGCCGAGCTTGACGATGGCGAAGCCGACCAGGCCAGCGAAGAAGATCACCGGCAGGATCGAGCCACGGCCGGCGGCCAGCACGGTTTCGCCGGCCGCGTTGACCTTGGTGCCGATACCAGACAGCGCATAGAAGACATTGGCCGGTACCACGTCCAGCAGCACCTGCACCACGCTGGGCACTTCGCGCGGCACGTAATTGCTGGCCATCGTCAGCTGCAGGCCACCGGCGCCGGGCTGCAGCACGGTGCCCACGCCCAGTCCGACGCACACCGCCAACGCAGCAGTGATCACGAACCACAGGAAGGTGCGGCCACTGAGCGCGGCAACCGACTTCTGGCCGTGCAGCGAGGAGATCGCATTGATGACCGCGAAGAACACCAGCGGCACGGCGATCATCTTGATCAGGGTGACGTACAGCTCGCCAAGCGGGCCGAACCACGTTTCCGCGGCCGGGCCGAGCGCCCAGCCGGCCAGCGCGCCGAGCACGAAGCCACCGACCACGCGCTGCCAGAATGGAATCCGCAGCCAGGCAGAGACCAGCTTCATAGGCAATCCAGAGGGAAGGAAGGGATGCTGGCACGATAGCCCATCAACGGCTGGGGAACGACCGCCCGACCGGCAAATCAGTGTGTCATCGGCGTGCCTTGCGAGGGCGGGCATAATGAACGTCCCGTTACAGTTTGTGAGATCCCAGCGTCCATGCGCCGTTCCGTCTCCCTGTTGGCCGCCTGCGCCACCACCCTGCTGCTGGGCGCCTGCGCCAGCACCCCCCCCGCCACTGCCCCGGCCAGCCTCAAGGTCGCCGTCGACCCCGTCGCCCACCCGGCCGGCGAGACCCCGCAGTGGTGGTACCGCAGTGGCGCCGCCCAGGCCGCCGCCAACGGTGCGATGTCCGGCAAGGCCAAGAACGTCATCCTGTTCCTCGGCGACGGCATGAGCCTGACCACCGTGGCCGCCTCGCGCATCTACGAGGGCCAGCAGAAGGGTGGCTCCGGTGAAGAGAACCTGTTGTCCTGGGAGCGCTTCCCGGCCACGGCATTCAGCAAGACCTACAACACCGATTCGCAGACGCCCGATTCGGCCGGCACCATGACCGCCATCACCACCGGCGTGAAGACCCACATGGGTGCGATCGGCGTCAGCGCCGGCAGCCGCACCGACTGTGCCGACAGCCTGTCCAAGGGCCTGCTGACCTGGCTGCAGCTGGCCGACAGCGCCGGTCTGGCTACCGGCGTGGTCTCCACCGCGCGCCTGACCCATGCCACCCCGGCCGCCACCTACGCGCACTCGCCCGAGCGCAACTGGGAAAACGACACCGACCTGACCGAAGCGGCCAAGGCGGCCGGCTGCAAGGACATCGCCCAGCAGCTGCTGTCGACCTCACGCTATGGTCGCGGCCCCCTGGTCGCCCTCGGTGGCGGCCGCGGTGAATTCACCACCGTGGAAGAGCGCGATCCGGAATACGACGACAAGGTCGGCCAGCGCCTGGATGGCCGCAGCCTGGTGCAGGAATGGCAGCAGGCGCACCCGCAGGGTGCCTACGTGTGGAACAGCAAGCAGCTGGCCGCCGCCGCCAACGCACCGGCCATCCTCGGCCTGTTCGAGCCGGACCACATGCGCTACGAGTACGAGCGCCCGCAGGATCCGGGCGGCGAGCCGAGCCTGGCCGAACTGACTGCCGCAGCGATCAAGAATCTGTCGAAGCACCAGGAAGGCTACGTGCTGATGATCGAAGGCGCGCGCATCGATCACGCCAACCACAGCGGCAATGCCTACCGTGCACTGACCGAGACCGTGGCCCTGTCCGACGCAGTGCGCGTGGCCAACGAACTGACCTCCGCCGACGACACCCTGATCATCGTCACCGCCGACCACTCGCACACGCTGAATTTCGTCGGCTACCCGGCACGTGGCAACCCGATCCTGGGCAAGGTCAAGGACAAGGGCGGCGAAGACGGCGCCGGCAAGCTGGACTACGCCCTGGACGGCACCGGCCAGCCGTACACCACGCTGAGCTACGCCAACGGCCCGGGCCATACCGGCAGCAGCAACCAGCAGCCGGCCGGCCCGAAGCGTTACCCGCACAACCCGAGCAGCTTCGAACCGGCCAACGGCCGCCCGAACCTGCGCGAGGTCGACACCGAGCATCCGGACTACATGCAGGAAGCGCTGGTGCCGATGAAGTCCGAATCGCACGGTGGCGAGGACGTCGGCATCTGGGCACGCGGCCCGGGCAGCAAGGCGATCCGCGGCACGCTGGAACAGAACGCGATCTATCACATGATCGTGCAGGCCACCCCGGCCCTGCGCGAGCGCCTGTGCCAGGCCGGCACCTGCGATGACAAGGGCGTGCCGGTGCAGCTGCCGGCACCGACCGCGTTCGAGCGCAAGGCCGAGGCCAAGTGATCGCACGGGAGGCCCGCCCTGACGCTGCCAGCGGCCGCTTCGCGCGGTCGCTGGCCCTGCTTGGCATGCTGGTCAGCGCCACTGCAGCGGCACAGGCACCGGCATGCAAGCTGCTGACCGACGAACACGGGTTGTGGCCACTGCCCAACTGCGAGGTGATCGATCACCGGCCGAAGATCAGTGCCGACACGCTGAAGGCCCTGAATTACGACGACCACGGCCTGGCAGTGGTGTACGCCGACCAGGGTTTCCACTACGTCGACCGCAAGGGCCGCAGCCTGCCGGTGCTGACCTGGGACAACGGCCCGGAAACGCCGCAGGAAGGCCTGCTGCGCGCCCGCGTAGGCAACCGCGTGGGTTACTTCGACCTGACGTTCCGCCAGGTGGTGCCCGGCACCTTCGATTTCGCATGGCCGTTCCAGGACGGCGTGGCCGAGGTCTGCAATGGTTGCCGTCGTGGTACGCCGGATGCCGATGGCCACACGCCGATGGAAGGCGGAGAGTGGTTCCGCATCGACCGTTCGGGTCGTCGGGTGAAGTAGGGTTTTCGGCAGGGCTGCCCCCTGCACCTGCAGACGCCAAAGCAAGATCAAAAGCGGCTCTGGTTTTCTGTGAGTTGGGTGGGGCGGTGTGGGTGGGCAGGACACGCCGTAAACCCATCCCTGGGGGCTCGATGGCGCCATCCATGGCGCCAACGGTCCTGCCCACCCACACCGCCCCACCCCCGACAGTTTTCCGGTGACGGTTGGACCATCCACGCTTTGCGTGGATCGTATCTGTCAGATATCGAATTGAATCCGGGGTCAGATCCGTTTTCCGCAGGAAAACGGATCTGACCCCATGAGCAACCCGACAGTTCGCAGGAAACTGTCGAAGGCGGGGTGGGTCCGGTTGCGGGAGTGTCCGCGGCATGGATGCCGCGGCCAAGCCCCCAGGGACGGGTTTACGGCGTCTCCCGCAACCGGACCCACCCCGCCAACCTTCAGGAAACCAGCTTCTGCCGTTGCTGTTGCTGTTGCTCTGGCTCGTAGCGGGTGCAGGGCGCAGCCCTGCCAAGTAAACCCCACCCTATACTTGCCACCGTGACTGCCTTCCCTGCCCTCGTTCCGCTGGATGCGCCGCTGCTGGTGGGCTACAGCGGTGGCGTCGACTCCACCGTGCTGCTGCACTGGCTGTGGCGCTGCGCGCAGACTTCCGGCACCGCCCTGCGCGCGGTGCACGTGCATCACGGCCTGCAACCCGATGCGGATGACTGGGTGCTGCACTGCCGGCAGCAATGCGACGCCTGGGGCATTGAGCTGGCCGTGCACCGCGTGCAGGTCGAGAACGGCACAGGCCTGGGCACCGAAGGTGCCGCGCGACAGGCACGACGCGCCGCGTTCGCGGCTGAGCTGCGCGAAGGCGAAACGCTGGCGCTGGCGCAGCACCAGGACGACCAGGCCGAGACCTTCCTGTTGCGCGCCCTGCGCGCTTCTGGCGTCGATGGCCTGGCGGCGATGTCCACGCACAGCCGCCTTGGCGAACATCCCTTCTGGCGCCCGCTGCTGGCGGTACCACGCAGTGCACTGCTCGACTACGCGCGCCAGCACGTGCTGCGCTGGATCGAAGACCCCAGCAACGCGGAAGACCACGCCGATCGCAACTTCCTGCGCCTGCAGGTGTTGCCGTTGCTGCGCCAGCGCTGGCCGCATGCGGCTGCAGCATTGGCGGGCAGCGCGACGCATTGCCGGCAGACCCGCGAACTGCTGGACGAGGAAGACGCCGAGCTGATCGCGCATCTGGAAGTGGCACCGCGCGTGCTGTCACTGGAACTGCTGCGCCAGATGTCGCCGCGCCGCGCAGCACGCGTGCTGCGCGCGTGGGTGCTGGGCCATGATGCGGCACCGTTGCCGGCCTCGGTGTTGCAGCAGGCGCTGGAGGAGCTATTGCCGGCCGACACCGACCGCCAGGCGCGTGTGCGCTGGCAGCAGCACGTGATCCAGCAATGGCGCGACCACGCCTATCTGCTGCCGGCCCGGCTGCCCTCGCTGCCCCTCGACTGGCAGGCCGAGTGGGATGGCCGTGCACCGCTGCCATTGCCCGACGGTGGCCAGCTGAGCCTGCTGGGCGCCGGCGCTTTCGAACAGCCACTGCAGGTCCGTGCACGCGTGGGCGGCGAGCGCATCCTGCTGCAGGGTCGCCAGCATTCGCACGCGCTGAAGGACTGCCTGCAGCGCGAGCACCTCGCCCCCTGGCGACGCGCGCAGCTGCCGTTGATCTTCGATGGCCCGCAGTTGCTGGCCGCCGCCGACGTGGTCATCGCCGCGCCCTTGCAGGCCTGGTTGCAGGCCAACGAGGCACAGCTGCGGTGGCGTCCCGGCGGCTGGTGAATTGACCCCCGCGCGCGGCCCGTCCACACTTGCCGCATGGCCAAGAAGTCCCCCGAAAACGCCTCCCCCGTCGCCCAGTTCGAGCAGTCGCTCGAATCGCTGGAGCAGCTGGTGGAACAGATGGAAACCGGCGAGCTGAGCCTGGAAGCTTCGCTCAGTGCTTACGAGCGTGGTGTCGGTCTGTACCGCCAGTGCCAGCAGGCGCTGGAGCAGGCCGAACTGCGCGTGCGCCTGCTCAGTGATCCGGCGCAGCCGGAAGCCTCCGAGCCCTTCGACCCGCCCAGCCATGACGGCTGAGGTTCTGTTCGCGCGCTGGCGCGACCGTATCGAAAGCCAGCTCGATGCCGCCCTGCCCTCGCCTGCCGAGGCGCCGCAGCGCCTGCACCAGGCCATGCGCTATTCGGTGCTGGGTGGCGGCAAGCGCATGCGGCCCCTGCTGGTCTACGCCAGTGGTCACCTGTTCGGTGCGCAGCCGGAAAGCCTGGATGCGGCGGCCATGTCCGTCGAGCTGATCCATGCCTATTCGCTGGTGCATGACGACCTTCCGGCGATGGATGACGACGCCCTGCGTCGCGGCAAGCCCACCACCCACATCGCCTTCGACGAAGCCACCGCGATCCTTGCTGGCGACGCCCTGCAGACCCGCGCCTTCGGCCTGCTGGCCGATGCGCCGCTGCCGGCCACGTTGCGCGTGGCCTGCCTGCAGACCCTGGCCCACGCCTCAGGCGCGTCCGGCATGTGTGGCGGCCAGGCGCTGGACATCGATGCCACCGGCCAGCAGCAGACGCTGGCGGCGCTGACCCGCATGCACGCGCTGAAGACCGGCGCGCTGATCCGCGCGGCAGTGCGCATGGGCGCGCTGTGTGGCCAGGCCCACGAACCGCAGTTGGCCCAGCTCGACAGTTTCGCCGATGCACTCGGCCTGGCCTTCCAGGTCCGCGATGACATCCTCGATGTCGAAGCCAGTTCCGAACAGCTGGGCAAGACTGCCGGCAAGGACCAGGCGCAGGACAAGAGCACCTTCCCCGCCCTGCTTGGCATGGACGGCGCAAAGGCCCAGCTGCACGAGCTCGCAGCGCGCATGCAGTCGATCCTGGCCGGGTATGGCGAGGAAGCCGACGCGCTGCGCGCGCTGGCGACGCTGGCGGTGGAACGCGATCACTGATCGCTGCACGCGGCCCGGCATTCCCCGCACACGAAAACGCCCGGCAGTGCCGGGCGTTTTCAGTTCCGCGTGCGGACGATCTTACTTGATCAGGCGCAGCGCGAACGGGTAGCGGTAGGCTTCGCCGTTGTTGGCCTTGACCGCAGCGATGATGCTGAACACCAGGCTGATGATGCCGACGATCGGGGCCAGGAACACGCCGATGATCACGATGGTGAGGATCATGCTGATGACCATGGCGATGGTCACGGTGATCTGGAAGTTCAGGGCTTCCTTGGCCTGGTCGGTCACGAAGGCCTTGCCAGCATCGTCCTTGTTGATCAGCCAGATGATCAGCGCGCCGATGAAGCCGGTGAAGATGCCCAGCAGGTGCGCGGCCAGGGCCATGGTGCGCTGGTCGGCCGGAACGTCGGCGGTGGCCGGTGGCGGCGGCGGGACGTTATCGAATTCACTCACGACAAAACTCCTTTTCATTGGGTGGTCTTGACCAACCAGCACCCAGCTGATTGCGTCAGGCGGGCATAGCTTACGCCATCGACGGCATCAATCATTACCTGCGATGGTCATCCGCCCCAACAGGATCGAACCGGTCCGGATGTGCGAACGGGGATCGACGTCGCTGCCAACCGCCTCGATGCTGCTGAACATCTCGCGCAGGTTGCCGGCGATGGTGATGCCGTCCACCGGGTACTGGATCTCGCCGTTCTCGACCCGGAAGCCACCCGCGCCACGCGAATAGTCGCCGGTCACGCCGTTCACGCCCTGCCCCATCAGCTCGGTCACCAGCAGGCCATCGCCCATCTGCCGCGCGATGTCCTGCAGCGGGCCGGCATTGGCCGCCAACTGCAGGTTGTGCACGCCACCGGCGTTGGCGGTGGTCTGCAGGCCCAGCTTGCGTGCCGAGTAGCTGCCCAGCACATAGCGCTGCAGCACGCCGTCGCGGACGAGAGCCGAGGCCCGGGTGGCCACGCCGTCGCCGTCGAAGGCGGCCGAGCGCAGGCCACGGCGCAGGTGCGGCAGCTCCTCGATCTGCATCCAGTCCGGGAACAGCTGCTGGCCAACGCTGTCCAGCAGGAAGCTGGCCTGGCGATACAGAGCACCGCCGGACACCGCCGACAGCAGGTGCCCGACCAGGCTGCGCGCCACTTCCGGGGCGAACAGCACCGGCATGCTGCCGGTGGCCAGCGATCGTGGCTGCAGGCGGGCGACAGTACGCTCGGCGGCACGACGTCCGACCATGCCGACGTCCTCCAGGTCCTCGCGAGCCAGCGCACTGGTGTACCAGCCGTCACGCTGCATGCCATCGCCCTGCCCGGCGATCAGCGCACAACCGACCGAATGGTGGGTGCCGCGCTCACGGCCGATGAAACCATGCGAATTGGCATAGACCGACAGGCTCTGCATGCTCGACACCGAGGCGCCGTCGGAATTGCGGATCTGCGCATCGGCCTCACGGCCTGCGGCTTCGCAAGCCAGGGCCAGGTCCACCGCCTCGTCGGCCTGCAGCGCCCACGGGTGCCAGCCGTCCAGGTCCGGGAAGTGGGTGGCCATCAGGGCCGCCTCGGCCAGGCCGGCGGCCGCGTCATCTTCGGTATGCCGGGCGATGGCGCAGGCCTGCTCGACCGTGGCCGCCAGGCTGGCCTCGTTCAGGTCGCCGGTGCTGGCGCTGCCCTTGCGTTGGCCGAAATACACAGTGACGGCGATGCCGCGGTCGCGGGTGGACTGCACGGTTTCGACCTCGCCGAGGCGAACATTCACCTCCAGCCCGCGGTCTTCGCTGCAGCTGACTTCAGCCTGGCTGGCGCCCAGCGCGCGGGCGCGGTCGAGCAGCTGCTGGGAGAGGTCGGCCAGCCGTTCCAGCCGGGCCGGGCTGTCGTCGCCGACGGCGGCTTCAGGGGCGATCACGTTCAATGCTTTATCCTGTACGGGTTGGGCCCGGTATCACGCCGGGCGACTTTTTTTGAAATCAGGTATGGACGATGCGCGGACGCGACGAAGAAACCGGTGAATTCCACGACAAGAGCCGCAGCCAGAACCGGCGCGACGCGCTCGACGTCCTGGCCCTGGGCGAAAAACTGGTGTCGCTGACACCGGCCCAGCTGGCGCGCCTGCCGATCCCGGAAGACCTGCTGCCGCACATCGCCGAGTGCAAGCGCATCACCGCGCACATCGCCCACAAGCGCCAGCTGGCGTTCCTGGCCAAGCACATGCGCCGCGAAGAAGAAGCCACGCTGGATGCGATCCGCGATGCGCTGGATGCCAACAGCGAAACCGGCCGCCGCGAAGTGGCGATGATGCACCGCGTGGAAGACTGGCGCGAGCGCCTGCTGGCCGAAGGTGACAAGGCGCTGGCCGCTCTGCTGGACGATTACCCGCAGGCCGACCGCCAGCAGCTGCGCACGCTGGTGCGCAATGCGCAGGCCGAGAAGGCGAAGAACAAGCCGCCGCGTGCCTATCGCGAGATCTACCAGGTGCTGCGCGCACTGATGCTGCCGGCGGCGCTCGGCCTGAAGGCCAGCGCCGAAGACGCTGGCCACGTCGAGACCGACGAGGCCGACGAGGACTGAGTCCGCGCCGGAGCGGGCGGTGGCGCTGGCCATCGCCCGGCTCAGGCCTGGGTACCGCCGACGGTGATGCCCTCGATCAACAGCGACGGCTGGCCGACACCCACCGGCACGCTCTGCCCGTCCTTGCCACAGATACCCACGCCCTCGTCCAGGGCCAGGTCGTTGCCGACCATCCGCACCTTCTGCATGGTTTCCGGACCGTTGCCGATCAGGGTCGCCCCCTTCACCGGCGCGGTGATGCGGCCATCCTCGATCAGGTAGGCCTCGGTGGCCGAGAACACGTACTTGCCGCTGGTGATGTCGACCTGGCCGCCGCCGAAGTTCACTGCATACAGGCCCTTCTTCACCGAGCGGATCATTTCCTGCGGGTCGTGCTGGCCGGCGCGCATGTAGGTATTGGTCATGCGCGGCATGGTCAGGTGCGCGAACGATTCGCGACGCCCGTTGCCGGTCGGTGCCATGCCCATCAGGCGTGCGTTGAGGCTGTCCTGCATGTAGCCGACCAGGATGCCGTCCTCGATCAGCGTGGTGCACTGGCTCGGGTGGCCTTCGTCGTCGATGTTGAGCGAACCGCGACGCCCGTCCAGGGTTCCATCGTCGACGATGGTCACGCCCGGTGCCGCCACGCGTTCGCCGATGCGGCCGGCGTACACGCTGGTGCCTTTGCGGTTGAAGTCGCCTTCCAGGCCGTGGCCGACCGCTTCATGCAGCAGCACGCCGGGCCAGCCAGGTCCCAGTACCACCGGCATCACGCCGGCCGGCGCCGGCACGGCGTCCAGGTTCACCAGCGCCTGGCGCAGGGCCTCGCGCGCAAACGCTTCCGGGCGGCCATCAGCGAACAGTTCCCCGTAGCCATAGCGGCCACCGCCACCGGCATAGCCGGACTCGCGGCGGCCGTTGTGTTCGACGATCACCTGCACGTTCAGGCGCACCAGCGGGCGCACGTCAGCGCCCAGCACGCCGTCGCTGCGCGCGATGAGCACCGTGTCCACGCCGCCGGACAGGCTCACCATCACCTGCTTCACGCGCGGGTCGGCGGCACGCAGGTAGCCGTCCAGGCGCTTCAGCACCTCGACCTTTGCCTCGTTGCCGAAGCCATCGATGGGATCCAGCGCCGGATACAGCGCGCGTGAATTACCGCGCAGCAGCGAGCGCCCGGACTGCGCGCCACCCTCGCGCGAAATCGCACGCGCCGACTGCGCCGCGGCCAGCAGCGCGTCGGCATGGATGTCGTCGGAGTAGGCGAATCCGGTCTTCTCGCCGGACATCGCCCGTACGCCCACGCCTTGCTCGATGGAATGGGCGCCGTCCTTGACGATGCCGTCTTCCACGCTCCAGCTCTCGCGGCGGGCGTGCTGGAAATAGAGGTCGCCGAAGTCCACACCGGGGCCGAGCAGCTGGCCGAAGGTGCGCTCCAGGCCATCGGTATCCAGCCCGCCGGGGCGCAGCAGGCGATCTTGGGCAAGCGTCAGGGCGATATCAGTCATGGTTCTCGATCTGGGGGTGCTGGGGCGCTCAGGCAAGCCCCGTGAACAGGAGGTCCACGCTCAGCGTGAGCGTGGCAGGTCGGTAACGGGCGGCGGAACGGCCGGGGCCGGGCGCGGCGCGGGCGCTGGCGGGGTCTTGTCGCGGCTGCGTTCGATCACTTCCACCTTCGGCTCCTTCCATGGACCGGTCACCTTGTAGGTGCGGGCGCCGATCTCGCCGAGCGGTTTGGACAGTACCGCATTGGTGGCCGCGCCGAGCGCCGCGCCCACCGGGCCACCGGCCACCGCGCCGACCACCGTCAGCAGGTTGCCGGCGCGCGGGTTGACATCGATGGTCTGGTCGAACCGCTGGTTGCGCAGGTCGGCCTGGCCGCGGATGGTGATGTTCGCCGCCGGGCCCTCGATCAGTACCTTGTCGGTGCGGGCCATGCCCTGCCCGAACTGCACGCTGCCGTCGACCTGGTTGAACGCGAAGCCCTTGGAGAAGAAGTCGCGGAAGTCGAACATCAGGCGCCGCGGCAGCTGGGTCACGCTGAGCAGGCCCAGCACACGGCCAGCGCCCGGCTCCAGCTCCAGCAGCTGGCCATTACGCGCGTGCAGATCAAGGCTGCCCTGCAGATTGGCCAGCTGGAAGTCCGACGGCCCCCCGCTCCAGGAGGCCTGCAGCTGCGCCTGGCCAGAGCCGCCACGCAGCTGGCCGCCGTAGTCGAGGTTCTGCATCAGGGCGCCCAGGTCCTCGCTGCGCACCTGCGCGGTCAGCTCGGTGCGGGCACCACCGGTGCGACCCAGCCAGCGACCGCTGATGTCGATCTCCTGATCGGGCGCGCGGAAGCGCAGCTCGTCCACGTTCAGGCCATTGGCCAGCGGCCGCGTACGCAGCACCGCCTGGCCCAGCACCACCTTGCCGAACTTCAGGTCGGCAATGTCCAGCGCGAACGGCGGCAGCTTGGCCGGGTCCATGTCGTTGGCGCCGGCCTGCACCCGGGCTGGCGCGGCCGCGCCCGGCGCCGGCGGCAGCGACTGCCAGTGCACACGGTCGAGTCGGCCACTGATGGTGCCTCCTTCGGCGTTGGGTACGGTCAGGCGACCGGCCAGCGAAGGTCCATCCAGGCGCACGTCCAGCGCCTGCGGTCCCGGCTGCAGCTGCAACCGGGTCTGCTCGAAGACGCCGCCGATCAGCATCAGCTTGCCGACCTGCACGTCCACTGCACGCAGCGGCATGCCGTCATCGTCGTTGCCACCACGGGCCAGACTGATCCACTCCAGCGCATCCAGAGTCGGGCTGCGGCCATTGACGGACAGTCCGCTGGGCGGCGGCTCGCGATCGGCATGGTCGCTGCCCAGGGTGACCTGCACACCGGTGCGGTTGTTGTGGCTGCGCGCGGCCAGGGCCAGACGCTGGCCAAAGGCCACATCGATGCGACCAGCGCCCATCGGCAGCTGCGCGGCCACCGTGGTCGCCAGCGGCTCGGTGGCCGGCTTGTCCAGCGGTGCCGGCAAGTCCAGGCGGGTTCCCACCAGATCCGAACTCAGGCGCAGTTCGCTGGGCGGTGCGGGCGCTCCCGGTGCGACTTTGGGCAGGTTGACCGCGATGGTCCAGGGCGAGTTACCCGCGATATAGGGCTTGAGCCACGCCATTTCCGGGGCGCGGTCAATCAGCACACCGGCGTCGAGGTTGGCCGTCAGCTGGGACTCGAACGCCAGCCTGCTGTCGTGCACGTAGCCGCCGGCACGCAGGCTCAAGCGGCCGTCCTGACCGAGGTGGCGCACCGCCAGTTCCTCGGCACCGAAGCCACCATTGCTGTAGCGCGCCTGCCCATGCATGTTGTCGAAGGCCAGCTGGAAGCGCTTGTCCACCAGCTTCACACCATTGAGGTCGACCGTGCCCTGCAGGTGACCGCCGCCTTCATCGTGGTGCAGCGGCTGCAGCAGGTCGAAGGTCACATGCGCCGGGCCCGCAGCCGTGAGGTTGTCCAGGGTGTCGCCATAGTCCTTGTGCAATGGGCTCTGCCGCAGCATTGCCAGCAGTCTGCCGGCCTCGCTCTGCGCATCGGCACGCACGTACAGCGGCTGCTGCCCGAAGTCCTGGATGCCCGCCTCGAATCTCTGCACCGCTACACCGGCCAGGTCCCCTCGCCCATGCATGTCGAAGCCGGGGCCGATGAAGGCGATATCGGCGTCGACCTGGCGCATCAGCGGCCAGTCGTGCTGGAAGCGGATGTCGCCGTTGGTGATATGGCCGGTGGCCTCGAAACGACCATCGTTGTTGTCGAACGGCCAATCGTCCAGGTCACCGCTGACCAGGCCGATGCCATTGCGCACCTGGCCGCCGGCCAGCGCCATGTCCAGCCAGTCGGTGGCGCCCTTGCTCATCTTGGAGTGGATCCAGAAGCGCTTGGCCGCCGTCATCGGCACATCGTCCAGCTTGGCCGCCAACTGCAGCCAGGGCCGCGTGCCGTCGCCCTGGAACCAGACACCACCGCGCACATCGGCCGCGTAGTCGGTGCCTTCCACGCGCATCGCCGCAGTGCCGATACGCCAGCCACCGCCCTCGTCACGCCAGCCCACGATCTGTCCAGCCAGGTGCAGGTCGTGCCGCACGCCGAAGCCGGTGGGCCAATCGAACTGCAGCTGCCGTTGCGGTTGCAGCTGCAGGCTGAAGCCATCGGCGTCGCCCTCGAAATGTCCCCCCAGGCCGCGTAGACCCGGAGAATTGCCAACGCTGGCAAAGCCCAGCGACTGCAGCTCGCCCTGTGCCCGCAACGGGCCATCACGTTCGCCGGCCAGTTGCAGCTCTCGCACATCCAGCTGCGGTTTGGACAGGAACAACCAATGGCGCAGGCCTGGCTCGAGGCGATCACTCAGCGCCAGCGCACGCAGCGCCGTACCGGCCTGTACTTCGCCGGAACTCACCCGCAGCTGCCTGCCAACCTGCAACTGCAGGCCATCGAGCTGTTGTTCGCCGTCTTCGGTCTTCAAACGAAGGCGCGGTACCTGCAGCGCCCAACCATCGGCCTGGCGCTGCCAGCGCAGGCGCGCCTGCAAGCGCTGCAGCTGCAACCGCGGCGTTGCCACGTCGGGCATCGGTGCACCGTCGACGCGCACGTCACGCAGGTCCGAATCGGTGGTCAGCGCCACCGGCGCGAAGTCGCGCAGGGTCAGCCACAGGTTCAGCTCACCCTTGCCTTCGCGCAGGCGCACGCCACCAGCTGCCAGCAACGGCGACCAGGCATGGAAATCAACAGGATCGGCACCCAGCCAGGCCTGCCCGTTGCCGCGCGCGCGGTCCACGTCCAGCACTGCGGTCAGCGGCAGGGCATCGGTCTGCGCCCAGGCACGCACGCCCACACGCAGGCGGTCGCCATTGACGCGCAGGCGCAGATCGATACGCGGCAGGGTGGTATCGATACCCAGTCCCGGTGCATGCACACCCAGGCGGCCATCGATCACCTGCAGCTCGCCCAGCCGGCGCAGCGCGTCCAGCGGGTCACCGCCCGTGTCTGACTTCGGCAGGCCACGCACCGACCAGCGGCCGTCCTTGCCCTGCTGCAGGTCCAGTGCCAGGCCACGCAGGCGCAGCTCGGTCAGCGAGCGACCAGGCAGCATCCCGCTGTACATTGACACCAGCACTTCGGCCTCGCCGATGGCCAGGCCCTGACCGGCGCCGATGCGCAGGCCCTTCAGCTGCAGCAGCGGACCACGCCGGGTCCAGGCCGTCTGCAGCTGGTCGAAATGCACCGGCTGGCCGGCACGCTCACTCAGCCAGGCGGCAATCCTGTCGGGGTGACGCTCGGCCAGCGGCAGCAGCTGGCTGAGGGTACCCACCAGCAGTGCCAGCCCGACCAGGCCTACCGCGCAGGCGGCAATGAAATGACGGCGGATCCTTCGCAGTCGCAGGCGCGGCGGCGCGCTCATCGGCCACCGCCGGCCTGCGGCCGGCGAGGATCAGAGCAGAACGACATCGAATTGCTCCTGCAGGTACTGCTCGTCCGCCTGGAAGCGGATGCTCTTGCCGAGGAATTCCTCCAGCTCGGCCACCGCCGAGGATTCCTCGTCGGTGATGCGCGCGACCACCTTGGTCGAGGCGATCACCAGCAGGCGTGCGGCATCGAACTGGCGCACGGCACGGGTGATCTCGCGGAAGATCTCGTAGGTCACCGTTTCGGTGGTCTTGATGCTGCCACGGCCACTGCACTGCGGGCACGTTTCCGACAGCTGGCGCTCCAGGCTTTCCACCGTGCGCTTGCGCGTCATCTCCACCAGCCCCAGCGGAGAGAAGTCGTACACCGTGGTCTTGGCATGGTCGCGGGCCAGCGCCTTTTCCAGGGTGCGCAGCACCTGGCGGCGATGCTCGGCATCGTCCATGTCGATGAAGTCGATGATGATGATGCCGCCCAGGTTGCGCAGGCGCAGCTGGCGGGCCACCGCCTGTGCCGCTTCCAGGTTGGTGCGGAACACCGTCTCTTCCAGGTTGCGCTGGCCGAGGAACGAACCGGTATTGACGTCGATGGTGGTCATCGCCTCGGTCTGGTCGATCACCAGGTAACCACCGGATTTCAGCGGCACCTGCTTGTCCAGCGCACGGCCGATCTCGTCCTCCACCCCGAACATGTCGAAGATCGGGCGATCGCCTGAATACAGTTCCAGCTTCTCGGCCAGCACCGGCATGTACTTGGCCACGAACGCCTGCAGCTGCGCGAAGGTTTCCTTCGAGTCCACCTTCACCTTGTCCACGTCCTTGCGGATCAGGTCGCGCACCGAACGCAGCGGCAGGCTCAGGTCTTCATAGATGTTGCTGCACGAGGCCGCTTCGCGGCCGCGGCGCTCGACCACGTTCCAGACCCGCGACAGGTAAGCGATGTCCTCGGCGATGGCCTCGGCCGGCTGGCCCTCGGCATTGGTACGCACGATGTAGCCGTAGCCGCCATGCTGCGCAGACAGCTCGGTCACCAAGGCCTTCAGGCGGGCGCGCTCGGCTTCATCCTCGATGCGCGCGGACACCCCCACCACCTTGGATTGCGGCAGCAGCACCATGTAGCGCGACGGGATGCTGATCTGGGTGGTCAGGCGTGCGCCCTTGGTGCCGATCGGGTCCTTCACCACCTGCACCACGATGTCCTGGCCGTCACGCAGCAGCTCGACGATGGGCACGCTGGCCGGCGGCGGAAGGGTCGTGTTCTCGGTGTCTGCACTGGCCACCGGGGCCGGGCGCACCACGTCGTTGGCGTGCAGGAACGCGGCGCGCTCCAGGCCTACCTCGACGAACGCGGCCTGCATGCCGGGCATGACCCGCTGCACCTTGCCCTTGTAGATGTTGCCGACCACACCCCGGCGCCAACCGCGCTCGATGTGCAGTTCCTGCAGCATGCCGTTCTCGATCACCGCGACCCGGGTCTCGCGCGGGGTCACATTGACCAGGATTTCCTCAGACATCGGCAGCCTCCCTGGCGGCATCGGCAGTGGGGGCCGGCACGCCACAGCGCGCCAGCAGACGATCGGTATGCAGCAATGGCAGCCCCATGACGCCGGAGTAGCTGCCGGAAAGATGTTCGATCCAGCGCTCGGCCCCGCCCTGGATGGCGTAGGCCCCGGCCTTGTCCAACGGCTCGCCGGTGGCGACATAGGCGGCGATGTCGGCGGCGGCGATCGGGGCGAAGGTCACTTCGGAAATGACCAGTTCGCTGTCCAGCCCGTCGGCGCCGACCACCACCACCGCAGTCATCACCTGGTGGGTGCGCCCGGCCAGGCGCGCCAGCATCGCGCGTGCGCCGGCGGCGTCGGCCGGCTTGCCGAAGACCTCGCCGTCCAGCACCACTTCGGTGTCCGAGCCAAGCACCCGCGCCTGCGGATCATCGGCCAGCACCCGGGCCAGGCCGGCGCGCGCCTTGTCGGCGGCGACCCGGCACACATACTGTTCGGCGCTTTCAGCGGGCGCGCGCTGCTCGACGACCTCCAGGTCCAGGGCCTGGAAGGGGCGTCCGAGTCGGGCCAGCAACTGGTTGCGTCGGGGGGAGCGGGAAGCAAGATAGAGCATCGGCACAGCATAACCTGAGGCCGCCACCTGAATCGTCGGCAACCCGTCCCGGAACGCGTTCAACCCCGAACGGGCTCACAGCGCGTTCATCGCTACGACACCACCCTCAACGGCACAACAAGGAGTTCTCCATGCGCCTGACCGCCACCCCGCTGCTGCTTGCCCTGTCCCTCGCCCTTGGAACCTCGATGACTGCCCATGCCGCCCCGTCGTCGCCGTCGATCGCCGCCGCGGCCGAAGGCACGCTGCTGAACATCTCGGCCAATGCCGAAGCCACCCGCGTACCGGACGTGGCCACCCTGTCGGCCGGCGTGGTCACCCAGGCCGCCGATGGCAACAGCGCCATGCGCCAGAACGCCCAGCAGATGGACAAGGTGCTCGCCGCGATCAAGGCCGCCGGCATCGCCGAGCGCGACGTGCAGACCAGCGGCGTCAGCCTCAACCCGCAATACCGCTATGCCGACAACGAAGCGCCGAAGATCACCGGCTACCAGGCCAGCAACACGGTCAGCCTGAAGGTCCGTGACATCGCCAAGCTCGGCAAGGTGCTGGACGCGCTGGCCGCTCAGGGCGCCAACCAGATCAACGGCCCCAGCTTCGAGATCGACCAGCCGGAACCGGTCTATGACGAAGCGCGCCTGGCCGCGCTGAAGAAGGCCCAGGCCCGCGCCCAGACCTATGCCAAGTCGCTCGGCCTTCAGGTGCGCCGCATCGTCAGCATCTCCGAGAATGCCGGGGGTGGTTACCGCCCGATGCCGATGATGCGGACCATGGCCGCCGGCGCGGCGATGGATAAGGCCACGCCGGTCGCCCCGGGCGAATCCACTGTGTCGGTCAATCTGGACGTGGTGTTCGAGCTGGGTCGCTGATCCCATCCGTTCCGGTAGACGGAGGCGGGTCCCGCAGGGGCCCGCCTTTTTCATGGGCCAGGGCGGCTGGCTGAAGGCCAGCCCAACGATCCTGCCCCTGCCTCTAGGCAGTGGCCGGGGCCTGGCGCTAATGATTGGCTGCCAGCCGCGTGCGGCAACCCCGCCACGGGCCCTGGTGCGTTGAGGACTTCGTCACTGGCATGGAGGTGGACCATGGTTCGTACGTATCCCGTTGCATCCCCGCACTTCGACCCCGCCCGCGTTGCCGCCTGGAGCGCGGCCATCGCCCTGCACCTGCTCGCGTTCCTGTTGCTGCTGATCCCGGCGACCTACCAGGCCGTGCAGGTCCCGCGTGACAAGACCACGGTCAGGCTGATCGAGAAGATCCCGCCAACGCCGCCCCCACCGGTGCTGCAGGAACCGAAGGAAGTTGCCCGGGTCGTGCCGAAACCGCAGGCACAGCCGGCGACACCGCCACTGCCGGCCCCAACCGCGACCGTGGAGGAAACGCAGGGCATCACGCTGCCGGCCGCCGAACCGGCCCCGCCGCAACTCGCGCCGAGCGTCGACACCCATGCACCGCTGGCCGGCGCCCAGCTGCAATACCGCAGTGCCCCGCCACCGGCCTATCCGGTCGCCGCACTGCGCAACCATGAGCAGGGCACGGTGCTGCTGCGGGTGGAGGTCGACAGCAGCGGCCAGCCGGTCGCGGTCAGCATCGAGCGCAGCAGTGGCTCGCGCCACCTGGACCAGGCTGCACGCCAACAGGTGCTCAAGCGCTGGCGCTTTGAACCGGCCCAGCGTGATGGTGTAGCGGTACCGGCCATCGGTTTGGTGCCGGTGCAGTTCTCGTTGCCGGACTGACGACCCGGGCCGGTCCGACCGCCTGTCGGACCGGCCTTCGGGACCGAACTGCCAAACTCGGCAAAGTTCCAGTTCAAACGTTACGGATTAAGCAAAATTTCACGACTTCGTCACCCGTCGGAAACCTAGATTGGCCCGTCCCGGACACTCCGGAGACAGCCCTCAACGCTACGGTTTTCCAGTTAGGAGAGAAGCTGTGAAACACCTGATCCAACGGCCCGCCAGCCGCCGCCGCTGCACCCTGGCATCGTCCATCACCCACATCCTTACCGGCGGCACTCTGCTGCTGGTTGGCGCCGTGGCTTCCACCTCCGCCTTCGCGCAGGAGAAGGCCACCAACCTGGACCGCATCACGGTTACCGGTTCGAACATTCCGCGCACCAACACCGAAACACCGTCCCCGGTGCAGGTGGTGACCCGCCAGGAAATCGACCGCACCGGCAAGACCACGGTCGCCGAATACCTGCAGACACTGACCGCCGATGGTTCCGGCTCGATCCCGAAGACCTTCGGCAACGGCTTTGCCGGCGGTGGCGCCGGCATCTCCCTGCGCGGCCTGGGCGCGGGCTCGACCCTGGTCCTGTTGAACGGCCGCCGCATGGCCACCTACGGCCTGGCCGATGACGGCCAGAAGGTCTTCACCGACCTGAGCACCATCCCCCTCGACGCCGTTGAACGCGTGGAAGTGCTGAAGGACGGCGCCTCGGCGATCTATGGCTCCGATGCCATCGCCGGCGTGGTCAACATCATCCTGCGCAGTGATTTCCAGGGCGCGATCCTTCGCGGTTCCTACGGCCTGTCCGGCGACAGCGATGGCGACGCGAAGAAGGCGACCCTGACCGCCGGTACCGGCGATCTGGCCACCGACGGCTGGAATGCCTTCTTCAGCCTGGATGTCGCAAAGACCGACGCGATCAAGATCAGCGATCGCAAGAACCGCAAGTGGATCGGTACCGGCGATACCCGCCCGTGGGGCTATGGCAACAACGCCCAGTTCCTCGGCGGCGCTTTCCTCAGTGGAAAGACCCGCGGCGGTGTTGGTCCGAACGGTTCGGTGTACGACGATCGCAATGTGACCGAAGAGAATCCGGCCTTCCTGGTCGCTTTGCCCGGTTGTGCTGGTCTTACCACGATTCCGGGCCAGACAGAGGCATCCGCGCAGGCGCAGGGCTGCTTGTGGGATCCGAACCAGCTGTATCGCGATCTCACCCCGGAAGAGAAGTACGTCAACGTGTTTGGACGTGCCAGCTTCGCCTTTGGTGAAGGTGGTGAGATCTACACCGAAATCGGCTACTCAAAGAAGGAAACCACCTTCAGCAACACCCCGTCTGGCGTTTCAGGCGGCTGGGGCTATCCGGGTGGCCCGGTCAACGCCAACAGTGGCGACGGCGCTACGGTGCTGGGACCGAACCATCCAGATAATCCGATTCCGGGCCAGGCCTCGCGCCTGCGCTATTCGGCCTGGGATGTCGGTCCGCGTGTAACCAACAACACCAACGAGTTCACCCGCTTCCTGGTCGGCGTCAAGGGCAACTGGGGCGACTGGAGCTACGACACCGCGTATCTGCACTCCGGCACCGACCTGGTCAACAAGCGCACCGGCTTCCTCAACTACGACAATGTACGTTGTGCACTGGCCAACCCAAACTGCGCTGGTGGTGTTTGGCGCATCGGTGACAATGCCGGTATGAACTCGCAGGCCTTGTACGACTTCATTTCGCCGGATATCAGCGCACGTGCGAAGTCGAGCCTGGACATGTTCGACTTCACCGTGTCGCGCAGCCTGATGGACCTGAAGGGTGGCCCGCTGGGCCTGGCGCTGGGTACTGAATGGCGCAAGACCAGCAACAGCCTGACCCCGCAGACCTACACCGACCAGGGCCAGATCATCGGCCTGGGCTACTCGGCCTACGACGGCACCCAGAACGTGTACGCCGGTTACGTCGAGCTGTCCGCACCGGTGCTGGAAACCCTGGAACTGTCCGGTGCGGTGCGCTACGACAAGTACGAGAGCGGTGAAGGCAAGGCCACGCCGAAGATCGGCATCAAGTGGACGCCGGCCGATTGGATCGCACTGCGCGGCAGTTATGCGGAAGGCTTCCGTGCACCGAACCCCGCCGAGAACGGCGATGGTGGTCTGGCAGCATTCTCCAATGCGTCCGACCCCGTGCGTTGCCCGGGCGGCAATCCGGCACCAGGTGCAAACGACGACGACTGTGGCGCTCTGCCGGTCGCCATCATCACCCGCCCGAACAAGGACCTGAAACCGGAAGAGTCCAAGAGCTATTCGGTGGGTATCGTCCTGCAGCCCACGTCCACGACTTCGCTGACCATCGATGCCTGGCAGATCAAGCGCACCAACGAAATCGCCCAGGGCAGCACCTCCGAAGCCATTGCCGCCGGCAACGTGTTGCGTGACAACAACCTGCTAAATGGCGTACCCGGTACCGGCAGCATCCTGGCGGTCAACACGCAGTACATCAATGCCGCATCGACCCGGGTCCGGGGTATCGATACCGATATCCGCCAGACCTTCGATATCGGCCCAGGTCAGCTGGAGATGGACCTGCAGTGGAGCCATGTGCTCAAGTTCGAGCGCACCGATGCCGACGTGACTGTCGACTACGCCGGTACCCACGGCAACTGCGACGTGACCAACTGCATCGGCACGCCAAAGGACCGCATCAACTTCGGCACCACCTGGAGGCAGGGTCCGTGGAGCGTCAGCGGCGTTGCCAACTACATCTCGAAGATGGACAACAAGGACTTCCGTGGTCCGAACGGCTCCTACCTCTTCGCGTATGCAGACGGTACGGACGTCAAGAAGATCTCCTCGTTCACCACCTTCGACCTGTCGGGCCGCTGGAACATCACTGAAGCCTTCGAGCTGAACGCCTCGGTGCAGAACGTGTTCGATCGCATCGCGCCGCTGGATCCGTCCACCTACGGCGGTGTCAATTACAACCCGCTGCACTTCAGCGGCGCCATCGGCCGTTACTTCACTGTCGGCGCCAAGTACACCTTCAAGTAATACCGCTCAACGCACCACCGTCGAAGGCCCGGGCACCTGCCCGGGCCTTCGTCGTTGTGCGCCCCTTGCAGGCATGTTCACGGGCCCACCGCTACCGTGGGTCAGCGGCATCAGCGCCGCAGGGGACATCATGGCCGCGACATCACAACGCCTCGGGCTGCCCGCGTTGACCGCACTGGTGGTCGGCTCGATGGTCGGTGCCGGCATCTTTTCATTGCCGCAGAACGTGGCGCGCAGCGCCGGTCCGGCGGCGGCGCTGCTCGGCTGGGCGGTCAGCGGCGCCGGCATGCTGATGCTGGCCTTCGTGTTCCAGGCCCTGGCCAACCGCCGGCCGGATCTCGATACCGGCATCTACGCATACGCGCGCGAAGGCTTCGGCAACTACATCGGCTTCTCCGCCGCGTGGGGCTACTGGGTTGCCTCGGTGCTCGGCAACGCCAGCTTCTTCGTGCTGATCTTCAGTGGCCTCGGCCACTTCATGCCGGTCTTCGGTGAAGGCAATACCCCGGCCGCCGTGGCCGCTTCGTCGCTACTTCTCTGGACCGTGCACCTGCTGGTGCTGCGCGGCCTGCGCACCGCCGCCATCGTCAACGGCCTGGTGACGGTGGCCAAGCTGCTGCCTATCACGTTGTTCCTGATCCTGGCCGCCGGTGCCTTCCGCATGGATGTGTTCCGTGCCGATTTCCTTGGCGCGCCCGCACTCGGCGATCTCGGCCAGCAGCTGCGCGGCATGATGCTGGTGACCGTGTGGGTATTCATCGGCATCGAAGGCGCCAGCATCTACTCGCGGCGCGCGGCCCGTCGCGCCGATGTCGGCCGCGCCACGGTGATCGGCTTCCTCGGCGTCTGGCTGCTGCTGGTGCTGGTCAGCCTGCTGTCGATGGGCGTGCTGTCGCAGGCCGAACTGGCGGGGTTGCCCAATCCGTCGATGGCTTACGTGCTGCGCGCCATCGTCGGCGAGTGGGGCGCGACGGTGATCATCGTCGGCTCGATCATTTCGGTACTCGGCGCGCTGCTGGCCTGGGTGCTGCTGTGTGCCGAAGTGCTGTACGCCGCTGCAGGCGACGGCACCATGCCGGCCGTCCTGGGACGCGAGAATGCGCGCGGCGTGCCCGCCAACGCGCTGTGGCTGAGCAATGGCTTGATCCAGCTGTTCCTGCTGCTGGTGCTGGTCAACTCCGGCAGCTATACGGGCCTGGTGCTGCTGGCGGCCTCGATGAGCCTGGTGCCCTACTTCCTGTCCACCGCGTTCGGCGTGCAGTTGGCGTGGCGCGGGGACGCCTATGCGGGTGAACCGGGCGTGCGCTGGCGTGACTTCGCTGTGGCGCTGCTGGCCAGTGCCTACGCGTTGTGGCTGGTGTATGCAGGAGGCCTCGACAACCTGCTGCTGTCGGTGCTGCTGTATGTGCCCGGCGTCGTGGTGTTCGCACTGACCCGGCTGCAACGCGGTGAGCAGGTATTCACGCGTTGGGAATGGGTGTTGTTCGGCGCCATTCTGGTGGTGGCCATCGCTACGCTGGTGGCGTTCTCCAGAGGTGAGCTGGCACTGTAGAGTCGAGTGCGGGCTCAGCTCTACAACAACGCAAAAAAAAGACCTGCATCTTGCGATGCAGGTCTCTTCAAGGTGGCGCCCGAAGTTGGACTCGAACCAACGACCCCCTGATTAACAGTCAAGTGCTCTAACCGGCTGAGCTATTCGGGCAGACGACTAGTATAACCACTCTTCACGCGCGATGGTAGGGGTGATTCGCAATCATTGCGGCGGCCCGGTACAACTGCTCGGCCACCACCAGGCGCACCAGCATGTGCGGCAGCGTCAATGGTCCAATCGACCACTTTTCGTCGGCCAGCGCGGAAACTTCCGGCGAATGCCCTTCCGGGCCACCGATCAGGAAGGCAAGGTCCCTGCCCTGCCCACGCCAATGCTCCAGCCGCTGCGCCAGCTGTTCGGAACTGAGCTGGCGGCCGGGCACATCCAGCGCCACCACATAGGCATTCTTCGGCAGTGCGGCGATCACGCGCCTGCCTTCGTCTTCGGTGGCGCGGCGCGCATCGCGGCCCTTGCCGCGCAGGCCGGGCTCGATTTCCACCAGATCGAACGGCAGCCAGTGCGACAGCCGCTTCTGGTACTCGGCGAAGCCCTGCGCCACCCAGCTGGGTGCGCGTTCGCCGGTAGCAATCAGGCGGGCTTTCATCAACGGTCCTCCAAAACGTCGACGGCGCCATCGGCGCCGTCGAAGGGATGCATCAACGTGCGGCTCAGGCCACTTCGTCGTCGCTGGACGGCGGCTGGTCGCCAACGGTCCACAGGCGCTCCAGGGCATAGAACTCACGCACGCGCGGCAGCATCACATGCACGATCACGTCGCCCAGGTCGACCAGTACCCACTCGGCTTCGCGCTCGCCTTCAACACCCAGCGGCATCACGTCGAGATTCTTGGCAAAGCGCACGACTTCATCGGCGATCGACTTGACGTGGCGGGTCGAGGTGCCCGAAACGACGATCATGTAGTCGGCAACGCTGGACCGGCCGCGCACATCGATCTCGACCAGGTCCTTGGCCTTCAGGTCTTCGGTGGCTTGGCGGACGCTGGCCAGCAGTTCCGGCACGGACGGCGGCGGGCTGGGCAGATCGACCTTGATGGTCTGGGGCTGGGTCTGGTTGCTCAAAGTGGATCGACTCGATAAACGTGGGGGCGATTATACGGGCAAGCCGGGGCGGCGGCATTCACGGCGTAGGGGAGCGGTACAGGCCATGGGCGGCCACATAGTCGGCCACGGCCGGCGGCAGCAACGCCCGCCAGGGGCCGCCGGCGGCGATCTGCGCACGCACGGCACTGGCCGATTCCTCGCGCAGCGGATGATGCAGGCGCAGGATGCGCCCGGCCGGACTGGCGAACAGGGCCTGCTCGTTGTCGGCCCAGCGCCCTTCCAGGGCGCGGCCAAGTTCGCCATCCACCGAGGCCTGAAGGGGACTGCCCGGGCGCTCGGCCACCACGAAATGGGCCAGCCCGAACAGTGCCTCCCATTCATGCCAGCGGGTCAGGCCCAGCAGGCTGTCGGCCCCGACCAGCCAGGCCAATGGCCGGCTGGGGCCCAACTCGCCGCGCAGTTCGCGCAGGGTGTCGACGGTATAGGACGGGCGGCCGGGAAAGCGTATGGCGCGGTCCAGTTCACGATGGTCCAGCAGCAGGCCTGGCTCATCGCCGATGGCCAGCGAGAGCATGGTGAAGCGCTGGTCAGCGGTTGCGCCCGGCACCGCGCGATGCGGCGGATCAGCCGCTGGCAGCATGCGCACAGCGACCTGCAGTTCGTCACGGGCAGCACGCGCGATGGCGAGGTGCCCGAGGTGCACCGGATCGAAGGTGCCCCCGTAATAGATCCGCAGGCTCATCACTCAGGCCCGCGCCAGCAGGCGCACGGCACGCGGTTCGGCCACGGCCACCAGCAGGCGCTCCAGCGCCAGCCAGGCATCACCGTCGGCGCGCCCCTTGGCGATGCGGTCGACCAGTCCGGCCTCGGCCACGAAACGCTCCCAGCGCTTGCCCTCGGGGTGCCGCTGCAGCGCACGCTTGTAGGGCGCTTGCCGCGATTCCCAGATGCCGCGCGATTTCATTTCGGCGGCCAGATTGCCGCCACGCGCCTGTACCCGGGCCAGGCCGGCACCAGCCAACAGCTCGCGGATCACCATTGGCATCAGTGCGGCCACTGCCTCGCCTTCGCCGCGCAGGCCCGCCAGCATGCGCAGCACCGCCGGCGGCTGGCCGGAGAACGTGGCTTCCAGCAGCCGGAAAACGTCATAGCGGGCGGCGTCGGCCACCAGCGATTCCATCCGTTCCACGTCCAGCGGCTGGCCGTCGGCCAGCAACGCCAGCTTGTCGATTTCCTGCGCAGCGGCCAGCAGGTTGCCCTCGACCCGCTCGGCCAGGCGCTGCACGGCGGCCGGATCGGCACGCAGGCCCTTGCCACGTAGGCGGCGCTCGATCCAGTCCGGCAGTTCGTGCGGCTTGATCGCCCACGCCACCGACAGCACGCCGATGCGATTGACTGCCTCGGCCCACTTGCCCTGGTGGGCCTTGCTCCATTCGTTGGCGGTAATCATCAGCACCACGTCCGGCGCCGGGTTGGCGCAGAACTGGCTGATCACCTCGGCCCCGTCCTTGCCCGGCTTGCCGCTGGGCAGGCGCACCTCGACCAGGCGGCGGGCACTGAACAGGCTGGGCGCGTTGAAGCTGGCGTCGAGCTGGTTCCAGTCGAAATCACGCCCATCGGCGTCGAACACTTCCCGCTCGGCGATGCCGGCGGCGCGTGCGCGTGCACGGATGGCGTCGGCCGCCTCAAGCACGCGCAGGGTTTCCGGGCCGGCAATCAGGTAGACCGGCGCCAGCGGGGTGTCAGCGCCCTGGCTGGCCAGCTGCTCCGGACGCAGTTCCATCGTCGCGACTCAGTGCTTGGCTGCGGGAACCGGCTCGGCCGGCTCCGCCCCTTCGATCGGCTTGGCCTTCGGCGCCGTCAGGCTGCCGCCCTTCTCGATCTCGGCGCGCACCACGCTGTCGATGCGGCGGATGATCGACGCGGACATTTCCCGTCGCAGCTCATCGGCCAGGATTTCGCGTTCGGTGGTGGTACCGGTGGCGTCGGTCGGCGGCGAAACGTAGTCGCGCGACAGTTCGATCACCTGCTGCGGCACCAGCTCGCTGCCATCCTCGC
The DNA here is from genome assembly GCF_059371375.1 of Stenotrophomonas sp. YJH_SMC_64. Classification (NCBI taxonomy): domain Bacteria; kingdom Pseudomonadati; phylum Pseudomonadota; class Gammaproteobacteria; order Lysobacterales; family Lysobacteraceae; genus Stenotrophomonas; species Stenotrophomonas sp. YJH_SMC_64. The sequence goes on from NZ_JCAFUN010000013.1 coordinate 173,322, forward strand.
GACGGAAGATGAAGATCACCGCATAGCGCAGGCTGTACTCCTGCGCACGGCCCTGCGAGTCGATGGCGATCGGCAGGTCGCCCCAGCGTTCGGACAGCACCTGGAGCTGGGTACTGGGCCCCTTGCTGTCCTCGTCGGCCAGCTTGGCACCGGAAGCCAGCAGGCTGCGATTGAGCAGCTTGACCAGTTCGCTGTATGGCGCGGTGGAGACCACCTTCACCGGCGCCGTGTCGGTCGGCAGCATCAGCTTGTTGCGCAGATGGAAACCGCAGCCGGCAAGGCCGAGGACAAGAACGAGGGCAAGCAGGATTCGGGTCATGGAGACAGTCTGGCGGAGCCGGGCGATCACGGCAACACACAGCCTGCCCGAAGCCGCGTGAATGCAGGGCCATCAAGTGCATGGCCCCGCACCGGGAAGGTACCGGCCACCGCGTGGGTGACCGGCCCAGGATGCATCAGGCAGCGACGATGTTCACGATCTTGCCCGGCACGATGATGATCTTGCGCACGGTCAGGCCTTCCATGAACTTGGCCGCATTCGGCTCGGCCAGAGCCAGTGCTTCGACCTGCTCGCGTGCAGCATCGGCGGCCACCTCGATGGTGCCACGCAGCTTGCCGTTGACCTGCACGGCCAGGGTCAGCGCGTCGCGCACCAGCGCACCGGCGTCGGCCTGCGGGAACGGCTGGTCTTCCAGCAGCGTCTCGCCATGGCCCAGCACCTGCCACAGGGCGTGGCTGGCATGCGGGGTGATCGGGTTCAGCAGCAGTACGATGGCCTGCAGCGCTTCCTGGCGCACCGCACGGCCCTGCTCGCTGCCGTCCTCGAACTTGGCCAGCGCGTTCATCAGTTCCATCACCGCCGCGATGGCGGTATTGAAGCTGTGGCGACGGCCATAGTCGTCACCGACCTTGCCGATGGTCTCGTGGGTCTTGCGGCGCAGTGCCTTCTGGCTGGCGTCCAGCGCGGCCACGTCCAGCGCCGGGGCGGCACCGTCGGCGGCGTGCTTCTGCACCTGGGCCCACAGGCGGCGCAGGAAGCGCGCCATGCCGTCCACGCCGGCTTCGTTCCACTCCAGCGACTGTTCCGGCGGGGCGGCGAACATCGAGAACAGGCGCACGGTGTCGGCACCGTACTTGTCGACCATCGCCTGCGGGTCCACGCCGTTGTTCTTCGACTTGGACATCTTTTCAGTGCCACCGACCACCACCGGCTGGCCGTCGGCGATCAGCGTGGCGCCAGTGATGCGGCCGCGCTCGTCGCGCTGCACTTCCACATCGGCCGGATTGATCCAGTCCTTCGAGCCGTCCGGGTTCGGGCGGTAGTAGGTCTCGGCGATCACCATGCCCTGGCACAGCAGGTTGCGTGCCGGTTCGTTGCTGTCCACCATCCGCGCGTCGCGCAGCAGCTTGTGGTAGAAGCGGAAATACATCAGGTGCAGGATCGCGTGCTCGATGCCGCCGATGTACTGGTCGACCGGCAACCAGTAATTGCCGCGCTTGTCGACCGCATCACGGGCACCCGGCGAGGTGTAGCGGGCGTAGTACCAGCTCGACTCCATGAAGGTGTCGAAGGTGTCGGTCTCGCGCTCGGCCGCGCCGCCGCATTCCGGGCAGGTGGTCTTGCGCCATTCCGGATCGGTCTTGATCGGCGAACCAGTCCCCGAGAACGCCACGTCCTCCGGCAGCACCACCGGCAGCTGCTCTTCCGGCACCGGCACCGCACCGCACTTGTCGCAGTAGATCACCGGAATCGGGCAACCCCAGTAGCGCTGGCGGCTCACGCCCCAGTCGCGCAGGCGATAGTTGACGCGGCGCTGGCCCTGGGCCTTGCGCTCGAAGCGTTCGGCCAGGGCTTCGAAGGCGCCCTGGAAATCCAGCCCATCGAATTCGGCCGAGTTGACCAGCTCGAAGGCACGGTTCTTGTCGCTGTACCAGTCCTGCCAGCGGGCACCATCCCAGGTGCGCTCGTCGTCGTTGCGCGGATCCTTCAGCGCGATCACCTGCTTGATCGGCAGGCCGTACTTGTTGGCCACTTCATTGTCGCGCTGGTCGTGGCCCGGAACAGCCATCACCGCACCGGTGCCGTAGCCCATCAGCACGAAGTTGGCGACCCACACCGGCACCTTTTCGCCGGTGACCGGATGGATGGCACGCAGGCCGGTGTCCATGCCGCGCTTTTCCTGGGTTTCCAGCTCGGCCTCGGACACGCCACCCTGCTTCATTTCCGACAGCAGCGCAGCCAGTTCCGGGTTGTTCTTCGCCGCATGCAGGGCCAGCGGATGTTCGGCGGCGATCGACACGAAGGTCACGCCCATCACGGTATCCGGACGGGTGGTGAACACGCGCAGCGGATCCAGCGCAGTGCCGTCGACATCACGCACGTCGAACTGGATTTCCAGGCCCTCGGAGCGGCCGATCCAGTTGCGCTGCATGGTCTTGACCGAATCCGGCCAGCCGTCCAGTTCATCCAGGCCGTCCAGCAGTTCCTGGGCGTAATCGGTGATGCGCAGGAACCACTGCGGGATCTCGCGCTTCTCGACCAGCGCACCGGAACGCCAACCACGGCCATCGATGACCTGCTCGTTGGCCAGCACGGTCTGGTCGACCGGATCCCAGTTCACCACCGCATTGCGGCGGTAGGCCAGGCCCTTGCGCATCAGGCGCGTGAACATGCGCTGTTCGTGGACATAGTAGTCCGGGCGGCAGGTGGCGAATTCGCGCGACCAGTCCACCGCATAGCCCATGGCCTTGAACTGGCCACGCATGTGCTCGATGTTCTTGTAGGTCCAGGCCGCCGGTGCGGTCTTGTTCTTGATTGCCGCGTTCTCCGCAGGCAGGCCGAACGCGTCCCAGCCCATCGGCTGCAGCACGTTGTGCCCGGTCATGCGCTTGTAGCGGCTGATCACGTCGCCGATGGTGTAATTGCGCACGTGGCCCATGTGCAGCGCACCGGACGGGTACGGAAGCATCGACAGGCAGTAGTACTTCGGCTTGTCCGAAGTCTCGTCGACTTCGAAGGCACGGGTGGCGTCCCAGTACTTCTGGGCGGCGGATTCAACCTGCTGCGGGTCGTAGGCGTTGGTTTCAGCGCTGGTCATGGAACACGCGGATGCGGCGGCAAAGCGGTACAGCGTACCGCAGTGCGGCAAACGTCTCCAATCCTGCCCGCCGACCGCCGGCCCCCGCCGGCCCCCGCCGGCGCCCGGAGCCGGTCTCAGCGCGGTCGCGACAGAGGCAGGGCCAGCGCCAGCCAGACCGCCCAGCAGGCGAATGCAAGCCGTTGTGCCAGCGGCGCCGGCAGCACGCCCTGCAGCGCAAAGGCAGCCAGCGCCGCCAGCACGCCACAGGCGATCGCCACCCCGCCCAGGGCGCGGCCGTGCGTCTGGCGCAGCTGCGAGATGCCCAGCAACAGGGTGCCGGCGACGAAGCCCAGCACCCAGATCATCCAGGCACTGGCGTGCAGCTGGCTGGCCGGCCCGTGCAGATCGTCCACATCCAGCGGCATCAAGCCCATCGCGGTGAAGGCCAGTCCGCCCAGCAACAGCATCTGGCTGCCCACCCGCGGCGCCCAGCCAGCACTGGCCGGCAGCTGTCGGCGCAGGCACTCGGCCGCTACCACCGCCAACAGGCCCGGCAGTACGAAGCCCAGCAGATTGAAGGCCAACGCGTGCGGCACGCCGTATGCGCCCAGCAGGGCCACCGGGTGACTGGCCTGTGCATAGCCGTCCAGGCCGGCGCCGAAGCCCAGCACCGCCAGCACGAACAGCAGTGCGGCGGCGGGGCCGGACAGACGCAACAGGGAAGACGGGGAGGTCATGCAGGCTCCAGGAGCAACGGCGGCGGGAACGACGCATTGTCGGGCATTTGCCGCAGTCCGGGTTGAGACTGGCATCGATCGTCACCATAGAATCGGTCTCCAGACGCCAATCGATGCCTCCCCCATGACCGAGACGACCTACGTATTCGACGCCACCACTGCGACCTTCGAGGCCGAAGTCCTGCAGAAGTCGCTGCAGACGCCGGTGCTGGTCGACTTCTGGGCCACGTGGTGCGGCCCCTGCAAGACCCTGGGGCCGATGCTGGAAAAGCTGGCCGCCGAATACAACGGCGCCTTCGAGCTGGCCAAGGTCGATGTCGACAAGGAACAGCAGATCGCTGCCGCCTTCCAGATCCGCTCGGTGCCCACCGTGTTCCTGGTCAAGGGCGGCCAGCTGGTGGACGGTTTCCCCGGCGCCATCCCGGAAGGCCAGCTGCGTGAGTTCCTGGCCCAGCACGGCATCGTGCCGGCCGACGTCGGCGACACTGCCGCCGAGGACGAAGCGCCGTTGGATCCGCAGGCACAGGTGGACGTACTGCGTGCGCAGATCGCCGCCGAGCCGGACAAGGACGAGCTGAAGCTCGACCTGGCCCTGGCCCTGCTGCAGATCGGCGGCGTGGACGAAGCCGGTACGCTGATCGACGGCCTGCCCGCCAACCTGGCCACCGACGACCGCGCCGTGCGCGCCCGCGCCCGGCTGTCCTTTGCCGCCGCCCTGAAGGACGCCCCGGCCGCCGAGGTGCTGGACGCGCGCATCGCCGCCAACGGCAATGACCTCAAGGCTCGCCACCTGCGCGGCGTGCAGCTGCTGCTCGGCGGCCATGACGAAGCCGCGCTGGCGCAGTTCCTGGACATGCTGCGGATCGACCGGAGTTTCGAGGAAGGCCTGCCGCGCAAGGCGCTGATCGATGCCTTCAATGTGATCTCCGACGAGGACCTGGTCGGCCAGTACCGCCGCAGGATGGCCTCCCTGCTGTTCTGAACGGAAGCCGGGTTCGTTCAGAATCCCTGCACTGGACGCGGGCAATAATGCGCACGATGGCGGCCGTACGGCCGCCACGATCCGTTCGGGGGGATGAGGTCGGGGCCATGGGGTCTTGCAGCTGCACCCCCGCATTGCCGGGATTGCAAAACTGTGACCTTCGTCCGCTCGCTGTTGTTTGCCATGCGCTTCCAGGGCGCCCTGCTCTGTGCCCTGCTTCTGCTGCCGGCCATCGCCGCCGCGCAGGACTGGAACTACCGGGTCCGCCCCGGCGACACCCTGTGGGATCTGGGTGGCGTGTATCTGAAACCCTCGGTGCGCTGGCAACAGCTCCAGCAGCACAACCGAATCGACAACCCCTACCGGCTGCCGCCCGGCCAGCTGCTGCGTTTCCCCATCAGCTGGCTGCGCATCGAACCGGCACCGGCGCGGGTGCTCTCGGTCCGCGGCAAGGTCGAACTGTCCAGTGGAGACGGCAGCGCCAGCCGCGCCATCCAGGCCGGCGAGCAACTGCATATCGGAGACACCGTACAGACCGAGGGCGAATCCAGCGTCACGCTGGAATTTGCCGATGCGTCGCGCCTGCAGCTGCGTGAGTACTCGCGCCTGCGCCTGGACCAGCTCAGCCGCTACGGCCACACCGGCATGGTCGACACCCGCCTGCGCCTGCAGCAGGGCCGCGCCAGCAATCGGGTGACGCCCGCGCGCGGCCCGGCATCGCGCTACATCATCGATGCGCCCACCGCCACCAGCAGCGTGCGCGGCACCGTCTTCCGGGTCAGTGCCGGCGACGGTCGTGATGTCGCGGCCACCGAGGTCCTGCAGGGCAAGGTGCAGGTCGGCAACACCCATGGCCAGCGCATGGTCCAGCCCGGACAGGCCACCCGCAGCGCCAGCGCAGACGCCGCTCCGGACGCAGTCTCCGTACTGCTGCCGGCGCCGCAGCTGCGCAACGATGAACTGCGCCTGGCCCCGTTGCCGACGCTGCTGGCATGGACTCCGGTCACCGGCGCCGCGCATTACCGCGTTGAAGTGGTAGAGGCAGCCACGCCGGAGATCCTGCTGTTCGCTGCCACCACCCCCGATACCCGCCTGGCCATCGGCGATCTGCCGCCGGGCCAGCTGCGCATCCTGCTGCGCGCGGTCGATGCGCAGGGTGTGGAAGGCATCGACGCCAGTGCCGACTTCGAACTCAGCGACCAGCCCCCACCGCCGCTGACCCTGACCCCGCTGCATGGACAGACAATCAACAGCGACCGCCCGCGTTTCCGCTGGAGCCAAGCCCCCGGTGCGCGCAGCAGCGTGCTGCAGATCGCGGCTGATTCCACCTTCGTACAGCCACTGCAGGAACAGACCAGCACCGGCACCGATCTGCGCCTGGCGCAGCCATTGCCGCCGGGTCACTACTTCTGGCGGATCGCCTCCCGCAGTGCCGATGGGCACCAGGGGCGCTATGGCCAGGCCCTGCCACTGCAGCTGAGCAACGAGCCGGTGGATCCTGCGCTGCAACCGCCGGAGGCCGCGCACGGTGAACTGACCCTGCGTTGGCAGGCCGGCAGCGAAGGCCAGCGCTATCGCGTGCAGGTCGACCGCCGCGGCGACTTCAAGGCGCCCCTGGTCGACGAAACCGTGGCCGAACCGCAGGTCAGCTTCAAGCGTCCGTGGCGCGGTACCCTGCATGTGCGCGTGCAGTACATCGACGATGACGGCCATGCCGGCGAGTTCTCGCCTGCCCAGCAGATCGCCCTGCCGTGTCGCCTCTGCTATGGCACCGGCGGTGGTGCCCTGCTGCTGTGGCTGCTGTTGTGAGGCGCTCGCCGCTGCCGTGGTCGAAGCGGATCCTGCTGGCCATGCTGGCCGGGATACTGACCCTCGTCGCCAGCCAGGGCCAATGGCTGTGGCGGCAGGACGAGGCCACCTACGACGCGATGGTCGGCAACTGGGACTATCGACCCGACCCGAGCGTGCTGATCGTGGCCATCGACGAAGGCAGCCTGCAACGCATCGGCCAATGGCCGTGGCCGCGCTCGGTCCACGCCCGGTTGCTGGATCGCCTGACCGATGCCGGTGCCGAACGGGTCGCGCTGGATCTGATGCTGTCCGAGCCGGACCGCCGCGACAGCCGCCAGGACGAGGCGCTGGCCGCGGCCATCCGTCGCAATGGCCGGGTGGTGCTGCCGGTGCTGGCCGCACCGGCAGCCGGCGATCGCATGGCAGAGGAAATGCTGCCGGTTCCGCAGATCGCGGCCAGTGCCGCCGCCATCGGCCACACCGACGTTGAGGTGGACAGTGACGGTGTCGCCCGCGGCATCTACCTGCATGCGGGCATCGGCAAGGCGCATTGGCCGGCGCTCGGGCTGGCCCTGACCGGCCTGCCCGCGGGCGCGGTGCGCGGGCTGCCCGACCCTGATCCCGAGGTGGGCTCGCCCTATCAATGGCGGCGCAACGACTACGTGCGGGTGCGCTATGCCGGACCTCCCGAGCAGTTGCCGCAGGTTTCCTACGCAGACGTGCTCGATGGCCACGTGGACATGGCGATGCTGCATGGCCGCCGCATCATCGTCGGCATGACCGCCAGCGGCATCGCACCGCGCCTGCTGACCCCGACCACCCGCGAGTTCTGGATGAGCGGCAGCGAGTACCAGGCCAACATCGCCTCGATGCTGCTGCAGCACAAGCAGATCGAGGTGCTGCCCCGCTTCTGGCAGCACACCATCAGCGCGGTGCTGGTGGCGCTGTGCGTGATCCTGCTCGGCCTGCGCCTGCCGTGGCTGGCGGCACTGAGTTCGCTGCCGCTTGCCCCTCTGCTGAGCTGGTTGCTGTTGCGCACCAGCAACCTCTGGTGGGCGCCAGCCACCGCCCTGCTGGGCGTCCTGCTGGTCCTGCTGGCCTGGGCGATCTGGCGGATTTCGGCCTGGCACCGGCAGGCCAACCGCGACGCACTGACCGGCCTTGGCAATCGCCTGCGTTTCGAACAGGCGCTGCAGCAGGAATGCGACGCCGCACGACGCAACGGCAAGCCACTGAGCCTGGCGCTGATTGATGTCGACCACTTCAAGCGCCACAACGACCGCCATGGCCACCAGGTCGGCGACCGCGTGCTGCGGGACGTCGCCCGGTTGATCGGCGCGCATGCGCGGCGGCCGCGCGACATGGCCGCGCGTTACGGTGGCGATGAATTCGCGCTGGTATTGCCCGATACCCCGGCCGAAGGCGCGCGGCTTGTCATCCAGGACCTGATCGACTGCGTACGTGCATTGCCGGTACACGGTGACGGCAGCGACGATCGGGTGACGCTCACCATCGGCGTGTTTACCCGGGTACCGGAAGGCGAGCTGCAACCGCATCATTTCGTCGAAGGGGCCGACACCGCGCTGTACCAGGCCAAAGCGAATGGACGCGACGGGTATGTGATCGACGGCGGCGCGTGACCGGTGCCACCGGGTGCAACATACGCATGCGAATGGTTAGACTGGACACCTCGCCCAGCGCCCCCGGATCCGCATGAACGCCCGTCTGTTCCGCTTCGGCATCAACCTCTGGCCGCCCTTCCTGTTCACCGGCATCCACGTCACCCGCATCACCCCCGACTACCGGCAGATTGATGTCGAGCTGCGCCTGCGGCCATGGAACCGCAACTACGTCGGCACCCACTTCGGTGGCAGCCTGTTCGCGATGACCGATCCGTTCTGGATGCTCGGCCTGCTGCACATCCTCGGCCGCGACTACTACGTGTGGGACCGCGCCGGCGCCATCGACTTCCTCAAGCCCGGCCGCGGCACGGTACGCACATCATTCCGCATCGACGACGCGCTGCTGGACGAACTGCGCGCCGAAGCGGCCAGTGGCGAGAAGGTGCTGCGCTGGTTCAGCAACGACGTGATCAATGAAAGCGGCGAGGTGGTCGCACAGGTCCGCAAGCAGGTGTACCTGCGCCTGAAGCCGCACGCGCGCTGAGCGCGCCTCAATCGCGCGCCAACGCAGTCGAAGCTGGCTCCGCCTGCAGCGGCACCGACAGCCACGGGCTTTCGTCGTTGCTGCGGGACGGCGAGCGGCGCGGCACCTGCAGATGGCGGCCATCCGCCGACAAGCGCGGCACCCGCACCGGCGAGGCGAACTGCGCCGGCAACCGCTGCAGGGCATCCACCGGATCCCCCGGCTGCTGCCGCAGCCAGCGCTGTGCACCCAGCAGGCGCAGCATCGCCGCGGCGTCCTGGGTGCGCGACGAATAGGCCGGATAGACCGGACCCGCAATGTCGGTCAACAGGCAACCCATGACGTTCGACAGGCAACCAAAGTCACGCTGCGGCGGCGCCGGCACCGGCAACGGACGGTCCGCCTCCAGCGCAGCGGTCGCCGTCGCGCCACAGGCCCAACCGAGATTGCCAGCCGCACGGGCCAGGGTGCTGCTGCGGTCCAGTACCAGCGCGCCGCCGAATTCCCGCGCCGAGGTCTCGATCGCCACCCGGTTCATCGCATACTCGCCCTGCATCGCACGGCACAGGCTCTGCTCGTCGGCCCGCATCGGCTGCATGGCCTGTTCGCATTCGGCCGGCAGCGGGTGATCGGCAGGCAGTTCGACCAGCATGTCGGCCAGCAGCTGCGCGTTGGCCTGTACCAGGCTGGCGCCGATGATGCTTTCGACCAGATAGCTGCCACCGGGCACCAGCCGCCGGCCCAGCTGCACTCCCCGGCAGCTGCCGCGCAGGGCACCGTCGATGTCACCCTGTACGAACGCCAGCGCGCGTGCGCTGGTGGCATCGACCACCAGCCCGTAGGTCGGCATCGGCACCAGGATGCCCTCGCCCTTCGGCTGGAACGGCGATACGAAGTAGTCTGCTTCGGCGAGCTGATCCAGCCGCGCATGCAACTGCTGGTGCCCGGCATGGGCCTCCACGAAGCGTTGCGAGTCCGCGCGGACCTGGGCGAGGCAGCCGCGGGCGGCCGGCCCGCAACTGGCACCGGGCCGCGAGCGCAGCTCGGCATGGTTGGCCACCAGGTGTGTCTGGCCGCCGCTGCTGCCCCGCAGGTCGGCCTCCCAACGGCGCACGTCCTCGGCCAACGCCTGCTCGCGCTGGCGGGCATCCAGATCGTCGAACGGCAGCGTCCACAACAGGGCATAACCGTTGCGCCCGCTCGCCGGCAGCCGCGCTTCCAGCCGTTGCTGCGCCTGCAACCGCGATTCCGGCACCGGCCACATGCGTGAGGCGCACCACACCACGATGGTCAACAGCAGCAGGCCCGCCAGGGTCCAGCCCAGTCCGCGCAGAATCTTCAACACAGCTTCCCTTCCATGGCTCGTTGCCGCAGTCGATCCACCAGCGTAATCGACCGGCAGTGACCGCTACAATGCGCACATGTCGCTCGAAGCCCCCGCCCTGGTCCCCCGCCCCTCCCTGCAGCGCCTGTTCCTGACCGGCCTGCTGACCCTGCTGCCGATCTGGCTGACCTGGGTCGTGGTCAAGTTCGTGTTCGTGTTGCTGTCGGGCATTTCCAGCCCGCTGGTGGTACCGCTGTCCGAGCAGATCGCGACAAGCTTCCCGCACTACCTCGGCTGGGTCCGCGCCGAATGGATCCAAGACACCATCGCCCTGCTGGCCACCCTGCTGGTGATCCTGGCGGTGGGCGTGGCCAGCCGCCGCGTGCTCGGCCAGCGCCTGCTGCGCTGGGTGGGCGCGGTCATCAAGCGCATTCCGCTGGCCAGCATCATCTACGACAGCGCAAAGAAGCTGCTGGACATGCTGCAGACCGAACCGGGCAGCACCCAGCGCGTGGTGCTGATCGACTTCCCGCACCGCGACATGAAATCGGTCGGACTGGTCACCCGCGTGATCAAGGAACACGGCACCGACCGTGAGCTGGCCGCGGTGTATGTACCGACCACGCCGAACCCGACCTCGGGCTACCTGGAAATCGTGCCGGTGGAACTGCTGACCCCGACTGACTGGACCGTCGACCAGGCCATGAGCTTCATCATTTCCGGCGGCGCCGTCGCACCGTCCAGCGTGCCGTTCACCCGCGCCGGCGAACGCACCGGCGAACGCACCGAATGACCCCGGCGCCGATCGAGCGCCCGCTGCAGGACCGCGCGGTCCTGCTGTTCATCGTGCTGGCCGCGTTCTTCTGCGGCAATGCGGTGCTGGCCGAGCTGATCGGGGTGAAGATCTTCGCGCTGGAAGACACCCTGGGCATCGCCCCGCTGAACTGGAACCTGTTCGGCCAGACCGGCTCGCTCAGCTTCACCGCCGGTACCCTGCTGTGGCCGGTGGTGTTCATCATGACCGACACCATCAACGAGTTTTTCGGCAAGCGCGGCGTGCGCTTCATCTCGTGGCTGGCGGTGGTGCTGATCGGCTACGGCTTCCTGTTCGCCTTCGCGGCCATTTCGCTGGCGCCGGCCAGCTGGTGGGTCACGTCGATGGATGGCCACGGTGTGCCCGACTACCAGGCCGCGTTCGCAGCCGTGTTCGGCCAGGGCATGTGGACCATCGCCGGTTCGCTGGTGGCCTTCCTGCTCGGCCAGCTGATCGACGTGGCGGTGTTCCACCGCATCCGCCAGGCCACCGGCGAACGCCACGTGTGGCTGCGTGCGACCGGATCGACTGCGATCTCGCAGGTGGTGGACAGCTTCGTGGTGATCTGGATCGCCTTCGTGCTGGGCCCGCAGCACTGGCCGACCTCGCTGTTCCTTGCGGTCGCCAGCGTCAACTACGTGTACAAGATGGGCTTTGCGATTGCCCTGATTCCGTTGCTGTACCTGATGCGGCGTGCCATCACCCGCTATCTGGGCGCCGATCGCGCGGCGGCACTGCGCGCCGCCGCTGCGGCTGACTGAAGCCCCAGCGCCACCAAGCTGACTGCGTCTTCACGCTGGCCGTACGCGCGCGGATCGTGCAAGCTCCACGATCTGTGTTCCACGGAAGCTTCTTGATGCCGTATTCCCCCCGCGTCCTGGCCGCTGCCATTGCCGCGTTGTTCCTGTTCAGTGCCGTGCCGTCGGCCGAAGCAGCGAAGAAGAAGGCCAGCCGCCCTGCCGCTGCGCAGACCCGCCAGGCCGCCAAGCCCAAGGCCAGGCCCGCCCGTGCCACCGCACCGGCCCGTGGCAGTTCGGCGCGCCGCGCTGCGCCGCGTCCGGTCGCACCGGCCCGTGCCGTGCCCAAGCAGGTGCAGCTGGAACGGCTGTACGACGAGTACTGGGATGCCTCGATGCGGTTGAACCCGCTGCAGGCCACGTTCCAGGGCGAACCGCGCTACAACGACCAGCTACCCAACATCCTGTCCGCCGCCTGGCGCCAGCAGTCGCACGACTTCACCACGCAATGGCTGGGCAAGGTCGAAAAACTCGGCAGCGATGGCCTGCAGGGCCAGGACCTGCTCAGTTACGAGATCTTCGTCCGTGACGCGCGCGCCTCGCTGGCTGCCGAGCGCTACCCGAGCTGGATGATGCCGATCAGCCAGTACTACAACATCGGCAGCATCATGGCGATCCTCGGCTCCGGCGCGGGCGCGCAGCCGTTCAACACCGTGCAGGACTATGACACCTGGTCGCGCCGCTCGCTCGGCATTCCCGAACTGTTCGACCAGGCCATCGACAACATGCGCCAGGGCATGAAGGCCGGCGTGGTGCAGCCGCGCGACCTGATGGAGAAGGTGCTGCCGCAGCTGGATGCGGTGATCAAGCCGACCGCTGAAGAGAGCATCTTCTGGTCGCCGATCCGCACCATGCCGAACACGATTGCGGCCGAAGACAAGGCGCGCATCAGTGCCGAGTACAAGCGCATGATCGAACTGCGCATCATGCCCGCCTACCGCGCCCTGCGCGGCTTCATCGCCACCGAGTACCTGCCGGCCACGCGCGCCAGCAGCGGCATGGGCGCGCTGCCCGACGGCCAGGCCTGGTACGCCAACCTGATCGTGCAGACCACCGCCAGCGACCAGACCGCCGCGCAGCTGCACGCGCTGGGCGAGCAACGCGTGCAGGAACTGCAGGCACAGATCGCCACGGTGATGAAGGACGCCAAGCTGCGTGGCACGCCGGCAAAGCTGCTGCGCAGCATGCGCAACGATCGCCAGTTCCAGTACAGCGATGCCAATGCACTGATCAGCCGCTACCGCCAGGTGCAGCAGCAGGTCAACGCGCGCCTGCCGCAGGTGCTCGATACGCTGCCGAAGTCCGCGCTGGAAGTACGCGCAGTGGAACCGGAACGGGCGCTGACCGCCGCCGCTGCCGCCTACCAGCCGTCGCCGCCCGGGCAGCCCGCCGTGCTGTACATCAACACCCGCGACCTGCCCAGCCGCAAGCGCTGGAGCGTGCCGGTGCAGTACCTGCATGAAGCGATTCCCGGCCATCACGTGCAACTGGGCCTGCAGCAGGAGCTGGCCAAGCTGCCGCGCTTCCGTCGCCTCGGTGGCGATCTTGCGTTCGTCGAAGGCTGGGGCCTGTACGCCGAAACACTGGGTGAAGACCTCGGCGTCTACACCGATCCCTACGACCGTATCGGCTACCTGTACTCACGCCTGCTGCGCGCCGCGCGCGTCGTCGCCGACACCGGCGTCAATGCACAGGGCTGGAGCAAGCAGCAGGCCGTGGCCTACCTGCAGAAGACGGTGGACATGAGCAGCGATGACGCCAACGCCGAAGTCGAGCGGATCATGGCCCAGCCCGGCCAGGCACTGTCGAACGTCGCCGGCCTGACCACCATCGTTGCCCTGCGCGACAAGGCCAAGGCACGCCAGGGCGCAGCCTTCGATCTGCGCCGCTTCCATGCAGAACTGCTGAAAGACGGCTCGATGCCTCTGGACGTGCTGGACCGCAAGATGGAGCGCTGGATGGCACAGCCGGCCAGCGCTGCGCCCACACCTTCGCCCTGACGCTTCCGGAGCCACCATGCGCCCTGCCGTCGCCCTGTTCGCCGCCGTGCTGGGCCTGCTGCCTCTGGCGGGCGCCGCCGCACCGGTGCTGACCCCACCGGATGCCGGTATCGACGGCCTGATGCAGGCCTACGATGGCCAGGTGCCCGGCGCCGCAGTGCTGGTGCTGCATGACGGGCAGCCAGTGTTCCGCCGTGGCTACGGCCTTGCGGTGGTCGAAGACGGCACCCCGGTCACAGCCGCCAGCAACTTCCGGCTGGCCTCGGTCAGCAAGCAGTTCACCGCTGCGGCGGTGCTGCTGCTGGTGGAAGACGGCCGGCTCGGGCTGGACCAGCCGGCCCGGCAGTGGCTGCCCGAGCTGCCACCGGCTGCAGCGGGCATCACCCTCCGCCACCTGCTCTCGCATACCAGCGGCCTGCTCGACTACGAAGACCTGATGGACCCGGCAGACACGCGGCAGGTACACGATGCCGATGTGCTGGCCCTGCTGTCGCGCCAGGACCGGCTGAACTTCGCGCCGGGCACGCAGTACCGCTACAGCAACAGCGGCTATGCACTGCTGGCACTGATCGTGGGCCGCGCCTCCGGCCAGGATTTCGCCGCCTTCCTGCAGCAGCGCATCTTCCGCCCACTGGGCATGGTCCACACCGTGGCCCACCAGGACGGTGTCGATACCATCGCCGCACGCGCCTATGGCTACAGCCGGATCGAGGGCCGCTGGCAGCGCACCGACCAGAGCACCACCAGCGCGGTACTCGGCGATGGCGGCATCTATTCCTCGCTGGACGATCTCGCCCGCTGGGATGCCGCGCTGTACGACGACCGCCTGCTGTCGAAGGCCTCGCGCCGCGCGATGTTCAGCCCGGCCACGACCACATCGGAACCGGACGTGCCGCATTACGGTTTCGGCTGGCGCCTGAACGGCCCGGTGCAATGGCACAGCGGCGAGAGCATCGGCTTCCGCAACGTGATCGTGCGCCACCCGGAGAAGCACCTGACCGTGATCGTGCTGACCAACCGCAACGACCCCGAACCCTATCCGCTGGCGCAGAAGATCGCCCAGCGCTGGCTGGACACCCTGCAATGACCCCCGGTTCCGACGCCCTGCTGGGCATCCACCACGCCGCACTGATCTGCAGCGACTACGCACGCTCGAAGGACTTCTACGTGCGCATCCTCGGCCTGCGCGTGCTGGCCGAGAACCACCGCGCCGCACGCGATTCCTGGAAGCTCGATCTGGCCCTGCCCGACGGCGGCCAGCTGGAACTGTTCTCCTTCCCCTCGCCGCCGCCCCGTCCCAGCCGCCCGGAGGCCCAGGGTCTGCGCCACCTCGCGTTCCGGGTGGCTGCACTGGAACCCTTCATCCAGCGCCTGGCCGCGCATGGTGTCGCCTGCGAACCGATCCGCGTGGACGAATACACCGGCCGACGCTTCACCTTCTTCGCCGACCCCGACGACCTGCCGCTGGAGTTGTACGAAGTCGGTTGATCCTGCGCGTCGGGGCCAGATCCCTTTTCCATCGAAAAAGGATCTGACCCCGCATTCCCACGGTCGGTCTTATCCCCGCATGGCGTGGATCTACCGTGTCGACCAAGGTCGACACCTACCAACAGCCGCAGAAATCTGCCAGAGGTGGGGCGGTGTGGGGGGGCAGGACCGTTGGCGCCATGGATGGCGCCATCGAGCCCCCAGGGACGGGTTTACGGCGTGTCCTGCCCACCCACACCGCCCCGCCATCCCACGGAATCCCGCCGCTGCCGTTGCTGTTGCCTCTGCAGGTGCAGGGCGCAGCCCTGCAAAGCCCCCTTCCCCATACCCCGCCGAATGGGTATACAGTCGACCCGTACCGGCATCGTGCCGGAATGAACCCTGGGAGGGGACCATGCGCAAGACCTTCAAGAACCTGCTGCTGGCACTGCCGCTGTGCCTGGCCGCGCTCTCGGCGCAGGCCGCCGATGGCGCCGCCGGCCGCTGGAAGACCATCGACGACAAGACCGGCAAGGTGAAGTCGATCGTCGAGATCACCCAGGCCGCCAACGGCACCCTGACCGGCAAGGTGGTCGACATCCTGCACTCGGACAAGGGCCCCAACCCGGTCTGTGACGGCTGTGAAGGCGCCAACAGGAACAAGCCGGTGAAGGGCATGACCATCCTCTGGAACCTGAAGGCCGACGGCGCCAACAAGTGGTCCGGTGGCACCATCCTCGATCCGGCCAATGGCAAGACCTACAAGTCGAAGATGGAACTCCAGCCCGGCGGCACCAGGCTGGACGTGTCCGGCTGCATCGCCTTCATCTGCCGCGCGCAGACCTGGCAGCGCGAATAAGCGCCCCGGCCCCCGCTTCATCCCCGTGACCCGGCCCCGGCCGGGTCACCTCGTTGCGGGCATGCGATACTCTGCGGTTCCCCTCGGCTTCACCCCGCGACCATGACCCGTACCGCGCTCGTCACCACCGCCCTGCCCTACGCCAACGGCCCGCTGCACCTGGGCCACCTGGTCGGCTACATCCAGGCCGACATCTGGGTGCGTGCGCGGCGAATGAGTGGCGGCAAGGCCTGGTTCGTCTGCGCCGACGATACCCATGGCACGCCGATCATGCTGGCCGCGGAAAAGGCCGGGGTCACCCCGGAGACCTTCATCGCCAACATCCAGGCCAGCCACGAACGTGACTTCGCCGCCTTCGGCGTGGCATTCGACCACTACGACTCGACCAATTCGGCGGCCAACAAGGCGCTGACCGAGCAGTTCTACCTGAAGCTGGAAGCGGCAGGCCACATCAGCCGCCGTTCGGTGGCGCAGTTCTACGACCCGGCCAAGGGCATGTTCCTGCCCGACCGCTACGTCAAGGGCATCTGCCCGAACTGCGGCAGCCCCGACCAGTACGGCGACAACTGCGAAGTGTGTGGCGCTACCTATGCGCCGACCGATCTGAAGGAACCGCGTTCGGTCATCTCCGGTGCCACGCCGGAAATGCGCGATTCGGAGCACTTCTTCTTCGAGGTGGGCCACTTCGACGCGTTCCTGCGCGAATGGCTGGCCGGCGACGTCGCCCTGCCGGGCGTGAAGGCCAAGCTGGGTGAGTGGCTCAATGCCGAAGGTGGCCTGCGCGCGTGGGACATCTCGCGCGATGCGCCGTACTTCGGTTTCCAGATTCCTGGCCAGCCGGGCAAGTACTTCTACGTCTGGCTGGATGCGCCGATCGGCTACCTGTCCAGCTTCCAGACCCTGTGCGGCAGGATCGGCGAGGACTTCGAGGCGCACCTGCGCGCCGGTACCGCCACCGAGCTGCACCACTTCATCGGCAAGGACATCGTCAACTTCCACGGCCTGTTCTGGCCGGCGGTGCTGCACGGTACCGGCCACCGCGCGCCGACCCGCCTGCACGTCAACGGCTACCTGACCGTGGACGGCGCCAAGATGAGCAAGTCGCGCGGCACCTTCGTGATGGCGCGTACCTTCCTCGATGCCGGCCTGGAACCGGAAGCACTGCGCTACTACTACGCCGCCAAGTCCGGCGGTGGCGTCGACGATCTCGACCTGAACCTGGGTGACTTCATCGCCCGCGTCAACGCCGACCTGGTCGGCAAGTTCGTCAACCTGGCCAGCCGCTGCGCCGGCTTCATCAGCAAGCGTTTCGACGGCCAGCTGGCCGCGCAGCTGCCCGATGCGGCGCAGTACCAGCGCCTCGTCGACGGCCTGGCGCCGATCCGTGAAGCCTACGAGCGCAACGACCCGGCCGCGGCGATCCGCCTGACCATGGCCCTGGCCGACGAAGCCAACCGCTACATCGACGACGTCAAGCCGTGGGTCATCGCCAAGCAGGAAGGCGCCGACGCGCAGCTGCAGGCCGTGTGCAGCCAGGGCCTGAACCTGTTCCGCGTGCTGGTCACCGCCCTGAAGCCGGTGCTGCCGGCCACCGCCGCGCAGGCCGAAGCCTTCCTGGCCGCGCCGGTGAACGACTGGACCGAACTGGCACAGCCGCTGCTGGGCCACCGCATCACCGACTACACCCCGCTGTTCACCCGTATCGACCCGAAGAAGATTGACGCCATGATCGACGCCTCCAAGGACACCCTGCAGCCGGCCGCGGCCGCGGCCGCCGCTGCCGCCCCCGCCGCCAGGACCGAAGCGGCCAAGCCGGCTGCACCGGCACCGGCCAAGGACGACGCAAAGAGCGCCGATGCTCCGGCCTACATCGGCATCGACGATTTCGCCAGGCTCGACCTGCGCATCGGCAAGGTGCTGGTCTGTGAGTTCGTGGAAGGGTCGGACAAGCTGCTGCGCTTCGAACTGGATGCAGGTGAACTGGGCAAGCGCCAGATCTTCTCCGGTATCCGCGCCAGCTACGGCGAGCCGGAGAAGCTGGTCGGCCGCAGCGTGGTGTTCATCGCCAACCTGGCCCCGCGCAAGATGCGCTTCGGCCTGAGCGAAGGCATGATCCTGTCGGCCGGTTTCGACGGCGGTGCGCTGGCGTTGCTGGACGCCGACAGCGGCGCGCAGCCGGGCATGCCGGTCCGCTGATGCTCGCAGCGGGCGTGGCCTCGGCCGCGCCCGCCGGCAGCACCGGCCACCGGAGGCAACGCGATGGGAGGCAACGGAATGGAACTGGCGCTGTTCGACTTCGACCACACCGTGACCACCTGCGATACCTATGGCCGTTTCCTGCGCCGCGTGGCCACCGCCGAACAGCTGGCGCAGGCGTGGTGGAAGGTCGGCCCGTGGCTGCTCGCGTACAAGCTGAAGCTGATCTCGGCCGAACGCATCCGCGCGCGCGTCACCCGCCTGACCTTCAGCGACCGCCACAGTGACGACATCACCACCCTGGCCGCCGGCTTCTCGCGTGAGTTCCTGCCCGATGTGGTGCGCCCGGAAATGCTGGAGCAGATCCGCTGGCACAAGGAACAGCAGCACACCGTGGTGATCGTGTCCGGCTCGCTGGACCTGTACCTGCGGCCGTGGTGCGAGCAGCTGGGCCTGCAGTTGATCTGCAACCGGCTGGAATGTCAGGACGGACGCCTGACCGGCCGTTACGCCGGTGGCGACTGTGGCCCGCGCAAGGTCGAGCACATCCGTCGCCAGTTCGATCTGTCGCGTTACGTGCGCATCCATGCCTACGGTGACAGTTCCGAAGACAAGCCGATGCTGGCGCTGGCCCACGAGCGCTGGTTCCGCGGCAAACCCCTGAAGTAACCCGACGCGCAGCCTTCGCCACGCATGAGCCTGATCCCACCCCTGACCGAACGCCTCGACCGCCTGTTGCCGCAGACCCAATGCGGGCAATGCGGCTACGACGGTTGCCGACCGTACGCGCAGGCGATGGCGCGCGGCGAGGCAGGCGTCGACCGCTGCCCACCCGGTGGCGATGCCGGTGCACGCGCGCTGGCCCAGGTTCTGCGCGTACCGGCGATTCCTTTTGATCGTTCGCGCGGCGAGCACAAGGCGCCGCAGGTGGCGTTGATCGTGGAAGCCGACTGCATCGGCTGCACCAAGTGCATCCAGGCCTGCCCGGTGGACGCCATCATCGGCGGCGCCAAGTACATGCACACGGTGATCGCCGATCTGTGCACCGGCTGTGAGCTGTGCATCCCGCCGTGCCCGGTCGACTGCATCGAGCTGGTGCCGGCATAGCCACCAGACCAACCGGCGGTGGAGCGGCGGGGTAGAGTCGGCTGTTAGTTGTGTAAACCCACCACGTTGTTCAGCAGGACTCTGGAAATAGGTGGCTGGCCACCGATCCCCATGTGAGGGCGGTGCCAGTTGTAGTGGTGCAGCCATTGGGTCAGCACGGAATTGCGCTGGTCCGAGGAGGC